>JBBQJR010000064.1:0-11377 GCA_038326125.1 Chthoniobacterales bacterium | reverse complement strand
GCACGTCGGGCGCAGCGACGACGGCGGATTTTTCTACTACGTGATGGAACTCGCGGACGACGCGGTGCGGCGCGGGAAATTCGATCCCGCAGCGTACCAGCCGAAGACGCTGAAGAGCGAACTCAAGCGCGTCGCGCGGCTGCCCGCGGACGAGGTGATCACGCTCGGACTTTCGCTCGCCGCGGCGCTCGCGGCGCTCCACCGGCATGGCCTCGTGCATCGCGACATCAAGCCGGCGAACATCATTTTCGTCGGCGGCGTGCCGAAGGTCGCGGACATCGGGCTCGTCTCGGCGATGGGTCAGGAATCGTTCGTTGGGACAGAGGGCTACGTTCCGCCGGAAGGCCACGGCACAGCCCAGGCGGATATTTTTAGCCTCGGCAAAGTCCTGTACGAAATCGCGATGGGGAAGGACCGGATGCAATTCCCCGAGGTGAACACGCGCATCGCCGAGATGGCGGACAAGGCGCAGCTCATGCGGCTGAACGAGGTGCTGCTCCGCGCCTGCGCGCGCGAGACGGATGACCGGTACGCGAGCGCCGATGCGATGCGCGCGGACTTGGAAAAGGTGCGCGACAATCTTCCGCTGGACGATTTGCGCCGGCGCCGGCGCTGGCTGCCCCTCGTCGTGCTGCTGCTCATTGGCGCGATGGCGCTCGGTGCGTGGCGCGCGTGGTCCCCCGCTGTGCCGGCAGGTGAGGGATCGCTATTCGTCGAGACCGAGCCCGCGGGCGCGATGGTGCTGCTCGAGGGTCGCATGCTGCGCAGCCCCGCGCATTTCACCGCGGTGAATGCGGGCGAGCGCAGCGCGCGCGTGATGCTGCCGGGCTACGAGCCGGCCGTGATACCGCTGCGTATCACATCGGGCGGAGAGGCGCGGCCTGCGAGGATTTCGCTGCGCCGCAGCGTCGGCGCGGTGCATGTCGAATCCGAGCCGCCGGGGTGCGAATTTGAGCTCCGCGACAAAAACGAAACGCTGCGGCGAGGCACGACGCCCGCGGATTTTTCCGACCTGCCGACCGGCACGTACGAAATCGTAATGCGCCACGCCACGGACGAGAAGCGCGCGCCGCTCGAAGTGAAGAGCGGCGAGCCAAATCCGATCACGCTCAGATTTGGTTCCGGAAAATACTTCATCAGCAGCACGCCGCAGGGCGCGGAAATTTTTGCGGACGGAAATTCCGTCGGCCTCGCGCCATGCGAGGCGGTGCTGAGCGAGGGCGAGCACGTGCTCGCCGCGCGCTACCAAAAGTGGCCCGCGCAGGAGCGCAGCGTCCGCGTCGAGGTCGGCCCGGAGGCGGGCGTGGCGTTCGCGTTTCCGTTTGGCCGCGCGAAAATTACGAGCGCGCCCACGGGTGCCGCGGTGCTCGAAGACGGGATGGAAATCGGCCGCACGCCGCTGCTCATCGACGAGCTTGAACCGGGCGAGCGCGCGTACGAGCTGAAGCTCGCCGGCTATCGCAATGCGAAAGTCGTGGCGACGGTGAAGGCAGGCGAGCAGGTGTTCGTCGGCACGCGTTTCGAGCGGCGGCCCGTCCCGCGCGCGGGCGAGCCGTGGGAAAATGCGCTTGGCATGAAATTCGTGCCGGTCGGCGAGGTGCTCGTCGGCGTGTGGCCGGTGCGCGTGAAAGATTTCCGTGCGTTCTGTGACGCGACCGCGCGCGTGCCGCTGCCGGTGGATTTTCCGCAGGATGAAAATCATCCCGCGGTGCGCGTGAATTGGGAGGACGCGCGCGCCTTTTGCCAATGGCTCACGGAGCACGAGGTGAAAAGCGAGCGGCTTGCCGAGGGCCAGTCGTACCGGTTGCCGACCGACGCGGAGTGGAGTGCGGCCGCGGGCATCACCGAGAGCGGCGCGACGCCGCAGGAGCGCGACGGGCGGGTGCGCGAATTTGCGTGGGGCAGAGCGTGGCCACCGCCGCCGCGCGCGGGAAATTTTGCGGACGCCTCGGGCCGCAAGCCGTTCATTGCGGGCTACGGTGACGGCTTTCCGCAGACTTCGCCGGTGGGCAGTTTTCCCGCGAGCAAGGCGGGCATTTTCGATCTGACCGGCAACGTGTGGCAGTGGGTCGAGGACAGCTATCACGGCGGCCCGCAGCGCAAGGACTGGGGCGTGCTGCGCGGCGGATCGTGGGGCACGCACAAGCAGGAGGAACTGCGCCTCGGCTATCGCGATGTCGTGGATCGCAGCGAGCGCGATGTGATTTTCGGCTTCCGCTGCGTGCTCGCGCCGGGCGTCGAACTCTAGGACGGCCCGAATAAAACTACCGTCGCTTCCCGTGCGACTCGATCCGTTGAAAAGCTTTCGTTCTCGTTCTCGTCCCGGCTCGTAATCGAGCGAGGACGAGAACGAGAATGAGGATTTGCGGCTACCGCTTTCTTCAAACCGCTCCGGCTATTTCACAAATCCACGCACGGCTCCGTTGATGATGACGTTGCCCTGAAATTGCACACCGCCGCCGATGTTGTCCAAAATGATGAGCCCGGCCGGTTTCGCGTCAGCGTCGCCCGATTTTTTTGCCGACGGATTTTCGGATGGCGCGGCATTGCGCGGCTGGAAAACGATCTCTGAAAGCGCGCCCGCGCTGAACGCAAGGTCGCCGGCGACGGCGCTGTGGCAGATCACTTTCCCATCGGCGAGCCGCAGCGAATCCACGGTAAGCGTGCCTTTCCCCGCGAGGTGCAGCCGGATCCCCGCCGCGGGCGGCTGCAGCGCGCCGGCGAATTCCGCCACGAGCGCGCGGTTCATCGGGATGTCCAGCGTGCCGACGTCGCACACGAGGTGCAGATCGGTGGCGGACGCGCCTTCGAGCGTGCCGGAGGTCTCGTCGCCATTGACCAGCGAGATGAGATCGGCGGACGCATTCGTGCCGGGTGCTGCCGCGGGACGATCCTTTTTCCCGCCGGCCGCCGTTACTTCGGCGTCCGGTGCCGGGGCTGCACCCGCGTTGTCGCCCACGACGAGGCCGTTGTTCAGGATCAAAACTCCGCCGCCGCGCCGGTTTGCGTGGCCCGCGGTTTTCGGAATGTCCGGCGGCTCACCGCTCCACGGACCGACCCAGAGATTGGAAATGGTGATGCCGGAATTCACCGGCTGCGGCACGATGGCGATGGCCTTGCCGGGCTTCGGTGATTCCTTGCCGGGCCGCTGCCCGAATCCGCCGACGACGATGCCATTCACCAGCATCACCAGCCGCCCCGTGCGCCGGTCCGCGAGGAAGCGGAAACTCCGGCGGTTGCCATCCGAGCCGACGGTCCCGCCAAAATCAATCTGCTGCGGCTGATTGAAAACGGCCCCGGCCTGCCGGCGCGGCGACATATCGTAAATATACGCGCTGTCCCAGCCGCCCTGGATCATGAGACCCTGCCGGTTCTCGTCGTTGAAAAGCTGGATCGAATATCCCGCAGGCCCGCGTGGCGTGGAGAGGTCGAAGCTCACTTCCACCTTGTCCGGCAGCGTCGGAAACGTGCGACCCACATTCGGGCCGTTGCCGTAGCGCGGGGAGTTTTTGGAAATGCTGAACGCGCCGTCGAGGTAGCGCCATACCGCGGGCCGCGCGCTTTCGTCCTTCCTCAGTCGCCCGCCCCCCGCGGGCGTCTCGGTTTTCATCCACGCCTGCGGGTCGCTCGCGCCATCCCATACCGGCACCTCGCTGTCGTGGCCAAAATAAAGCGCGCGCACCTCCGCGCGCTCGATGCGGAGATGCTCTGCGACCGGCGACTTGAGCAGGAGCTGCGCCTGATCGAGGAGCAGCAGTTCGCCCGGCAGCCAGTCGCCATTGCGGAAGCGCACCGCCGCCGTCAGCGCCTTGGCCGCGGGCTTCGCGCGGTTCGCGAGCAAAATTCCCGCGAGCCTGCCCACCGCGAACTCCGCGGGCCGCGCACTCTTCACCGGTTTCCACTGCACCTTTAGGTCGTGGGTCGCGCTGAGCAGCGTGCCGCGGAGTTCGTCGCCGTTGCGGAAAATGAGCGCGTCGCCGCCCTCCGCGATCACCTTGTCCGCGGCCGCGAGACGGTGCGGGAATTCGAGCGCGCGCACCGCGGTGAGCGGCAGCGCGAGCTCGCCGCCAAAGGACGTGCGCACCTTGAGCTGCCCGTCGCGAAACCCGAGCGCCGACACATCGAACTCGCCGCGCTGCGCGAGCCACACGCGCGCCACCGCGCCCGCCGGCGGATCGCCCGCCGCCGCGCGAGCGAGGCGGATGAAAATGGGCTCCTTGCCTGGAACCTCTCCGGTGCCGGAGAATTTGAGCGAGTTCACGCCGATGGATTCGAGGCTGCCCACGAGTCGTGCCGATTTTCCGATCGCGAGCACATCCTTCGCTTCCTCCGCCTTCGTGTCCCCCTCCACGCTCCCGTCCCACGGGCGCACGCGCACTTTTGAAAGCGTCCACGGCGCGCCAGCGTTCAGATACGTCGGCTGCCAGATCATCGAGCCGCCCTGCGCCGCCTCCCCCAGTCGCGGCGTGTCCCAGTCGGCGATTTTTTTTCCGTTCACAAAAATGATCAGCTTGCCGCCCGCCCTGTCCCGCAGGATGCGGTAGCGCGTTTCCTTCGCCGGATTTTTGTCCTCCGGCATCACGGCGCTGAAGGTTTTCAAGTTGCTCCCGTCGTCCGTCTGCGCGCTCACGTTGTTCGACTGGAAGCGGAGGTGAACCGTGCCTTTCGAGTCGCCGCGGACGTTCAGCCCCGGCTGGATTTGAAACATGAGCCCGCGAATCGCACTGCCGCCATCGCTCGCGGAAAATTCGATCTCGAGTCGTTCCGCCAGCGCCTCGAAGCGCCGCTTGATCGGCGTCGCCGAGCGCGCGATGAGCGCGCCATCCGCGTAATCCCACGCACTCGCGCCCGCCGCGCCGAACGCATCCCAGCCCGCGCGCCCCATCGGCCCCGTCGGCCCCTCGTAGGCGTCGGGCGGCGGCGTGGCAAAAAGCTGGAGCCACTCGATTTTCGCGCGCTCGATCTCGATCGTGGCCGCGCCCTCGCCCTCGATCCCGAGGCGGAATTTCCCCGCCTGCATCCCGAGCAACTCCCCCGTGAGCCAGTCGCCCCCGTGCAGCTTGATCGTGGCATTCGCCTTTGTCGCCCCCGCGTCCGGCACGGTCGCAAAAATGATCCGCCGCACATCCTGCGGCGAAAAAGTGAGCGGTGCCGACGTGTCGCCGCGCTGCCACGCGAGTTCACTTTTGCCAAAGGCCATCAGCCGTCCGTGGAGCTGCGAGCCGTCGGTGAGTTCGAGCACCTGATCGCCCGCGGGATCGGGGGCCGGGTTCTCGGCTTTTTTCGCCGCCGCCCCGGTGAGCACGATGCGGCCGTTCACGATCTGCACGCCCTCCGCCTCCTCGGCGGCGGCGTTGTCGAAAATGTCGAAGCCGTTCAAATCAATCACGTCGGCCCGGCTGGGCTGCGCAAAAATCGCACCGATCAGCAAGGCGGCGGAGAGCAGGGCGCGCGGTTTCATTCAGCGTTCGTAGATCGGGAGGTAGCGGTAATTCAGCGCGATCGAGAGCAGCCCGAGCACCGTGCAAGTGGCGGGACCGAGGCCCTGGTCCCAGCTTCCGTCATCATTTTGCAACTCGGCGAGATGCCGCACCTGCTTCTCATTCCACGTCTGCCAAGCCTTGAAGTCCCCCTGAAAAAATCCCTGCGCCGCGTAGTATTCGTAGTAAAAAGGATAGCCGTTCCCGGCGCCATCCTCGCCGCCCTTCATCGCCTTGAGCGCCTTCAGGAAAGTCGGCTGCTCCTTTTTCCGCGCGTACGCAAACGCCGCCACGCCGATCGCCGTCGTCGCCCCGCCGTGCGAGCCGCTGCGCGGCATGTAGCCGATCGCGCCATTGCCAATATTCTGGCAGTCGCTGAAAAATTTCAGCGCACCCTCGACCGCCGTATCCGGCACTTTCAGCCCCGCATTGCGCGCCGCGATCAGCGCGACGAAGCACGCGCCGCTCACCGTCGAGTCCGCGTCCTTTGCATCCGGCGAATAGCGCCACGCCTTGAGCGGGTTTTTCTCCTGCGAAGTGAGGATCAGCGCCACCGCCTTTTTCAGCGCCGGCGCGATGCGATCATCCGCCACCGCGCCGTACGATTCCGCCAGCGCGAGCGTGGCAAAGCCATGGTTGTACATCGAGCTGCCGATGTAGCCCGTCTCCTCGCTGCGCTGCTTGAGGATGAATTCGAGGCCGCGCTTGATGGATTTGGAAAATGGCCCGTGGTTCGGATCGTCGCCGTGCGCGAGCATCGTCAGCAGCGCGAGGCCCACCACGCCCGGCTCCGCGCCGTACTGCCCGGGAAACGATCCGTCCGCATTCTGCGCCGTCGTGAGAAATTTCAGCCCCTTCTCGTAAATCCGCTCCACCTCCGGCGGCACCTGCGTCCCGCGGTACACTTGGAAATCCGCCGTCTGCGCGCGCACGTTCACCGGGGCGAAGCACCCCAGTGAAAGCGCCCCCGCGACGATTTTCATGCGCCAGGCCGCCATCATTTCTTCCGCTCCTCCATCGCCTGAAAATACGCCTGCAGCGCCTCGCGAAATTCCTCCGGCCACTCGCCCGCATTCGCCGCTCCGCCGCTCTTTTCCACCGTTCGCGTATTCGCCTTGTCCTTCGCGCTCGCGCCCTCCGCCGCCGTGCCCTGCAGCGTGCTCGGGTTGCGCGAATTGTTCCCTCCCGCCGTCCGGCTCCTGGTCATTTGCTGCATCATCTGCTGCATGCGCTGCTGCATTTGCGCGAGCTTCGGAGACTGGCTTTGGCTGCCGCCCTTCTTGTCCGGCGGCACGAGCAACTCGATGATGATACCCTCGCCCGCCACGGTCTCCGCGCCCGTGTCCGGCTTGTGCAGCGCGGCGGAAGTCTCGCGCATCAGCCCCGAGACTTGGTCGAGCAGCGGACCGACATCGCCCATAAATTTCGCAAACTTCGGATTCTCCCCGACTTCCTTCAGCGTCCCGCTGAGCTGATTTTGCGTCATGCCGAGCCGGATGCTGTCCGTCGCGTGATTCGGATTCTTGTCCTTCGCGCGCTCGAGATCGCCCGTCTGCTCGCGAATCGTGTCCTCGCCCACCGCCACGCGCACCAGCGCAATCATCAGCTCCATCATGTCCGGGTCCATCTCGCCCCCGCTGCCTTTGCCTTTTGATTCGTCGCGCAGCGTCTCCGCCCACGCGTCGAACTGATCGCCCCATACTTTCGCGCGCCCCATGGATTTCAGCCCGAGATTTGCGCGGACGAAATTCGCCAGCTCGCCGAGTGCCGGCACCGTCCGCTTCTCCTCCATCTCGCTGATCACCGTCTGATATTTTGCATTCGGCATCCGCCGCAAAAAAGTCGTCATGTCGCCTTGCAGCGCGTCCACATCCTTCACGTTTCCGTCCTGCTTGCCGGCCACGCCCTCAAACGATTTTTTTTCCCCCGCGCCGATCTCCTCCGGCTTTAGCCCCACCGTCGCCCTCGCCAAATTTTTCAACCCGTCGGAAATCTGGTGCTCCACCGACGCCGCGAGTTTCAGCCGGTTGTAAAAATTGCGCGCGAGCAGATTCTCGTTCGCCGACTTCATTTTTCCCGCTGCCTCTCGCATCGCGTCCAGCGCCTCCTGCTGATCCTTCATCGCCTTGTTCAAATCCTCCTCACGCTGTTGCGGTGCCGCGCTCGCCTGCGCCGCCTGCGCCATTTTCTGCGCCGCCTCCTGCATTTTCGGCGCTGCCTGCTTCTGCAAAGCTTCCGCGATTTTGCTCCACTCGTTCAGCGTCTCCGTCGGCATTTCCTTGTTCCGCAGCGCGTCCTTCATCACCTCGGCCATCTGCTCCGTGACCTTCTCCAGCGCCTCCTGGTTCGCCTTTTCGCCCGTCTCGACGTGCTTGATTTCCTCGCCCGCCTTCTCCGTTTTCAACTCCTCGCGCCGCTCCGCGATGCTCTTGTTTTCCTCGAGCGCGCGCTCCTCGTCGCGGATGCGATCGTCGAGTTGCCGGAGCACCTGATCCATCCGTTCGCGCAGCCGCTCCGCATGTTTCTCCGGGCTGAGGACGAAAATGGTGAGTTTCCACGAGGTGCTCGGATCGCGCTTCGGCAGGAAGTCCAGCGCGTAGCCGGTCAGCTCGACCACGCTGTCCGCCGGCACGCCCAGCGCCGACGGCGACCACACGATCGGCCGCGACAGTTCGCGCACCGTCTGCCCGCCCGCGATCCGCGGCAATTCCGGCAGCGGCTTTGGCGGCGCGGGCGTCTCCGGCTTCACCTCCGCCTGCGTTTTCCACTCGTCCCACAGCTCCGCGATCCAGTCCCTGCTTTTTTCCTTCGCCGCCTTTTTCGCGTCCTTTGGCTTGGCGTTCAGGCTGCGCACCGCCCAGCCCACCCACATTTCCTTCAGCCCAAAATCGTCCGCCGCCGCGAGCGTAAAACGCACCTCCTCGCCCGGCAAAATCGCAATCTCCTGCGCCTCGAGATTCTGGATTTCCACGCGCGGCGGCGCATCCTGCACCGTGCCGATTTTCAGCGCGTACGGCTGCACCGGCGAGAGACCGTGCACATCCGTCCAACGCAGCGCGACTTCAGTGCCGAGCGCCGCCAGCTCCGTCGGCGGCGTGGAAAAAGTCGGGCCGTTCGCGCTCGCGTCGAGCGTCAGCTTCCCCGCGTCGAGCGCCGCACTGCCCACGCCGCGACTGATTTTCCCCTCGAACGAAACGATGCTCCCCGCGAGAAAATCCGCGACCGTGCCGGCCACCGGCATGCGCAATTCGGGCTGCCCGAGATATTCCGGCAGCGTCACGCGCGCCGCGAGTTCCTTCAGTTCCGGCCGGTGCAGCGGATGCACCGCGATGTCTTTCAAGAAATCGCCAAAGCGTAAACTCAGCGTGCGCTCATGCGTCTGTCCCGGAAATTTGAACAGCGCCCGCGACCCGTGCACGAGCGCCGCAAGTTCCTCCTGCCGCCCGATCCGCGCCGTCGCGTGCCTCGGCTTCCACACGGCATCGGCGCGCAGCCCGACCGACAGCTCGAACGCCTCGCCGTGCGGAATATAAAGATCGCCCGGCAGCGCCTCCACCGTCGTGAACGTGTACCGCTCGATGCCCGCCCACGGCTTCGCCCAGCGCTCCAGCGCATTCGTCGCCGCGCGCGGCGCGAAGACAAACGGCGCCGCCGTCAGCCCCGCCGCGAAAATTCCCACCAGCGCCCAGCGCCGCGCGGGACGCTTCGGCACCGCGTCCTCGAAGCGATACTGGCTCGAGTCATCCGCGACTTGCCGGATCGCCGCCCGCAGCAGCGCCGGCGAAATATTTGCCGGAAGTTCGTCCGTTCGCGTCAGCTCGATCACGCCCTGCAGCCGATCGCCGAGCACGCGGAAATGCTTTTGCAAAAGTTTCGCCAGTTGCGTCGTCCCGCGCCGACTCCACAGCCAATGCCGCGCCCAGCCCTGCGCAAACCACGCCGCCAGCGCCGCACCCGTGCCGGCGAGCACCGAGCGCGCCCACCCCGGCGTATTTACGAAACGGTCGAGCACGAACAGCAGCACATACGTGATGAGCAGCCCCGCGATGCCTCCCGCCACCGCGACGAGCGTCTCCATCCGCCGCAGCTTCCGCTCGTAAGCGTGAAGTTGCGCGACCAGTGAATCCGGAAGTGCAATCGGGTGCATGGCAGGAAAGTTCGTCGCAGCGTAGCGGGGAAATCGCGGAGGGAAACTGCGGAGTTGTCAGGAAATGGTGAGCCGCTGGAATCTTGGCGCGGGAACTCGGTCGTCCTCGTCCCCGTCCTCGGCTCGGCTCGGCTCGAATCGGCTCGAATCGGCTCGAGGACGACGACGAAGACGAGGACGACGAGGACAAGAATCGTCGGCTACACCGCTCCCGCGCGGCGCAGCGTGAGATGCAGGATTTCCGCCGGCGCCTGGATGCGGATCGGGAACCAGTTTCCCACGCCATTCGAGACGACGAGCGCACCGCCGGGGCGCGAATACCGCCCGCTCCAGTACCGGAAAAAAAACGGCCCGCCACCGAGGCGTTCGTTGAGCATGATCTGCCCGCCGTGCGTGTGGCCCGCGAGCGTGAGCGGGATTTCCGGCGCAAAATCCCACGCGTGCGGATGGTGCGCGAGCAGCACCGGCCACGCGCCGGGATCGCGCTGCGCCAGGAGCGCCGCCGCACTGTCGCGCATCTCCGCCGCCCCGTGAGCCCACGGCAGCCCGAGGAATTGCACACGCTGCCCGCGGATGTCCACCGTCGCCGTCGCGCCACGCAGCAGTGGCAGCCCGCCGCGTTCCGCCTCGCGGCGAAAAGTCCGCGCGTCCTCGATCAAATCGTGATTCCCCTCGCACGCCGCCACGATGCTCCGCCCCCGCAGCGCGCGCACGACCTCGAGCGCCGCTGGGAGATCGTTCAGCGAGTAATTGATGAAATCTCCGGTCATCGCGACGACGTCCGCGTCGAGCCGGTTCGTCTCCGCGACGATGCGCTCGAGGATGCGCCCGCGCGTGAAGCGCCCGACGTGAAAATCCGTGACGTGCGCGATGGTCACACCGTCGAGCGCGGGCGGAAGATTCGGCACCGGCACGTCCATGCGGCGGATGCGAAAGCTGTCGAGTTGCGCCTCGCCGATTCCCGCCGCCACGACCGTGAGCATCGGCGGCGTGAGCGCCGCCGCGGTGCGGAGAAATTCGCGGCGCGAGACATGCGCGACTCCGCGAAAAACCGGCGCAGGTGTCCGTCGCACGGTGCGGATGATTTTCCGCGCGAGCGCAAAAATCCCCGCGAGTGCGCGCCACACGAGCCACGGCAGGAGCACGAGCAGATGCCACGAGATGATCATCGAATGTACCGGGCGCGGCAGGAGATTTTCCAGCGGCACACCATTCCGTGAGGCGAGAATGATCGCGAGTCCCGCAAGTTCCAGCGCGCCGAAAATGAAGCACGTCCATCGCACCCACCGCCGCGGCTGCCGGAGCGCGGTGAGGCACCAGAACAGATCGCCCGCCGCCACGAGCCCGAGAAGGAGAATGAAAAACATGGGGGGGCAGCCTTTCGCCCGGAAACCCGCTGGCCGCAAATTCTCCGCTGGGAGCGGCGACATTCCTGTCGCCGCGCTTCTCGCGCATGGCGGAGACTTCAACCGCTACGTGTCCCTCGGCCCTTCGCGGCGACAGGAAAGTCGCCGCTCCCCGCGCGCCATGCCGCAAATGTCCCGGCGTGGATGCGGACGATTTTTGCAATGTCGCGCGTGTAGCCACCCGCGAGCACCCACGCGATCGGGATGCCGCGGGTGCTCGCAAAGGCAAACACGCGGCGGTCGCGCGCCTGCAGATCCTCGGCATCAAGTGCGAGTGGGGAAAAGGGATCTTCAAAATACGGGTCCGCACCTGCTTGAAACAGCAGCACGTCCGGCTTCCACGC
>JBBQJR010000063.1:0-11389 GCA_038326125.1 Chthoniobacterales bacterium | reverse complement strand
GATCGATCCCGACAATCTCCCCGACTGCGTGGTGTGCTACGCGGACTCGACGATCACGCTGCCCATCATCACCGCCTACGCGCTCACGAAGGTGAAGCCGCGCAAGCTCAAGCGCCTCTACGACCGCCGCGACGCGATGCTGGAGGTGGTGCGGGAGATGTACTTCAAGCACGGGCGCGTCGCGAAGATCGAGCACCGCACGGACCTCGACAAAAAGAAGAAGCCCGTGAAAGGCCGCAGCGGACGCAGCGTGCCGGGAACGAAACGCGACGCTTGAGCACTCGGTGATTCAGTCCTACGCGGACGGTCCGGGCGGATCGGCTTTTGGAAACAGGCGGGCGAGGACGGAGAGCAGGGCGGCAACCACGACTGCCAGCACGGCCCAGAAGACGATGCGCGAACCGCCGGAGAGAGGCTCCGCTGCGAGCCATGTGAATCTTTTTCCGCCCTCCTCGGCACCGAGGGCGGCAACGGTTTTTTCCGCGGCGAACAATTGCGAGGCCACGAGCGCGAGGGCGTAACGGGGCGGGCCGGCTTGAGTGTTGCCGTAGAAAAGTTGCAGCGGCTCGGCGGCGTCGGGAATGGCTTTGAATGAGAGACGCGTGACGGGATGCCAGGCGCGCACGGTGGCAAGATCGAGCGGCGCGTTGTCGCCGTTGTCGGTCTCAAGGAGCAGCGTGTCGGTGAGCGGCCGCTGGGCGATCTCGAAGGTGAACTCGCGCACGGGATCGCCGGGTGTGCGCCGCCACGTCGCGCGGCCAAGCTCGCGCGGAAATTTGTCGCCACGCTCGTCGGGCACTTCCTCCCACAGGCGAAATGTGCGCTCGAAAAGGAGTGTCGGCGATGTGCAGGCGAACCGTGTGAGTGGCAGTGCGGGCTGCGGAAATTTGAGGGACCATCGCGAAAGCCGCGGATGTTTCGGGTCGTTCGCGGCGGTGATCTGCGGCGTGATCGGGCGGAGGATCGAGGTGCTTTCGATGAGGTAGGGAAGCTGGCGTTGGGCGCGCATGATGCGCAGATCCGTGAAGCCGGGAGTCGCGTGCGAGAGCACATCGGGATCGAGTTCGAGCTGTTGCGCCCCTGCTCCTGCGATCTGCACTGTCTTGCGGAACTTCCATTTGGAAACGTCGAGCGGCGCGGAGACCTCGCCCATTCCCGCAAGCGCGTCCGGCGCGCGGTACCCGGCATTTTCCGCAATCGCCGCGGGTTTGATTTCCGTCGCGGTCGCACCCGTGAGGCGGCCCGCGAGCGCGGCGAGATCGTAGTGCGGCGCGGCGCACTGCGCGTGGCCGGACAGGATGCGAAATGATCCGGCCTGGCTCGCGAGGAATACCATGCGAGCCGGGCGGCGCTCCGCGCGCACGCCGGAGATCCGCAGCGGCGGGCTGTCCTGATTGCGCACGAGGAGGATCAGTTCGCGGGGACGCACGCGCTGTTCGATTTTCACTTGGAGCCATTCCGCGGTCGTGCCGTCGAGCGCGACGCGGTGGATCGTTCCGGTCGCGATTGGGTTTTCACGGATGCCGTCAGCGGCGACCTCCGGCACTGCTACGGTGATGCTGCGCGTGAAAAGCGGCTCGGGCGTCTCCACTTCGATTCTTGCGAGGCGGAGATTCGCCGCGCCGAGATCGAGGGCGAGGCGAGTCACGCCGGGACTTTCGTCGCGCGACTTAATGGTGATCGCCACCGGCACCGTGAGCGCGCCGGTTTTTTCGCCATGCACTTCCGCGCCGGTGAAAGGCACGGGGCCGGCGCTCTGATCATCAATGGTCAGCCGCAGAAATTCCCAGGTGCCGGGAGGGAATTCCACATCGAGCTTTGCCGCGCCGTCCGGCAAGCGGAACACCTGCCGCCCCGCCGCGAGTTCCTGCCACTCCTGCGCGTCGTGCGAACCCTCGAAGCGCACGGCTTTGACAAAGTTCCGCGCCGGAGTTTCGAGCGTGACGCCGCCCGCAGGTTTTTGCAGGCCGGTCTCGATCACGATGACGGTGCTCTTCTCAGCCAGCGTGGCGCGGAATGATTTTGCCCGCTGCCGGATGGCCGGTTGCGGCGTGGGTTCCTCGATCAGAAAAGGCACTTCGGCACCCGTGGCGTCGACCAGGCGAAGGTCTTCGAGCCCCGGTCGCGCGGCGTTCAGCGTCGCTGGCGGAAGCTCGATCCGCACGAGCCCCGGCGACGGAACTTCGAGCGTCTGCACGTAGCGCCACTCCGCGGGCGCGAGCGCACGCAGCGGCGCGGCGCTGACAGCGAGGAACGCGACAAACGCGAGGATGGCTCCGGCAGCGGCGCGGCTACGAAGCACGAGGCGGTGTCTTGGTTTCATCGGTGGCTTCTCCGGGGGAAAGGAAACGCTGGTACAGAAACGAGGCGAGCATGGCGACGATGGCGACGACGACGAGCGCGCCGATCCGGTACAGCGCATCGAGTTGCGAGAGATCGTGGAGGAAGAGTTTCAGCAGCGTGACGCTCAGCAGCGCGATGCCGGCGTAGCGCACCGGCGCGAGCTTCCGCGCGATGCCGATGCTCACGAGCAGCAGCGCGAAGAGCGCCCACGCGACGCTGTAGCTCATGTCGCGCGCGAGGTTGCCGCTGAATTCAAGCGTCACCACCGGGGCGCCCGCCGGCGTGAAGTAGTCGGCGATCTCGAGGTTCACGAGCAGGAATGCGAGGACGGTGCCAAGCGCGGCAAGCACCGACGGCGCATTTTTTCCAAGCACCAGATGACGCGGCGGCGCGAGCAGGCGGGCGCCGGCGAAGAGGCACGCGGCGGCGAGTCCGTACGCGTAGAGATACCAGTTAAAAATCGGCACCGGAGTGCGCGCGTGATAGCTGAGCACGGCGGGATTCAAGGCGAGCCGGGCGAAGGCGGTCACGAGCAGGCCCACGCCGACCAGGCGCAGTCCGGGATGTGCGATGCGGCGAAAGAGCCAGCACAGCGCCGCGCCTTCGAGCGCCCATCCGATGGTGATCCATTGCCGGTCGAACTGGATCGGAAAAATGAGCGTGATGAAAAAAAGCGTCACGCCGCCGAACCACGCAATCTGCGCGCTCCGAGCCGGACCCGCGGCGGATGTGCCCTTGACCAGCGCGGCAAGCGCGCAGAGCGACGGCACGGCGAACGCCGCCGGAAGAAGCCCCATCATCGGGTTTGGGTACGCGGCCTTCACGAGCCCGTGCACGAGGTAAAAGTGCAGCGGGCCAGAGAGCGCCGCCGCCGCCCACGGGAATATTTTCCCGGCAAAATCCCTGCGAAATAAAAACGGGAAGACGGTGAAGACCGCGTAGAAAACGAGATACCAGATCAGCGGGCACGCGGGGCTTACGGGATCGAAATGCGCGAAATGCCACGCGTGCTCGAGCGCGAGCGTGGCGAGCAGGCCGACGAGCGGCAGCACCCCGACCACGAGCAATTTTGTGACGCCAAGCAGCAGCACGACGAGCAGCAGCGCGAGGCCGAAGACGGGGGAAGGATTCGCAATCGGCAGCCGTGCCGTGACCATGATGAGCAGGAGAAACGGCAGCACGGCCGAGCACGCGGGGAGCAGCGCGCGGAGAAGTTCGGGGCTGGCAAATTGATCCGCAAGGGTCGGTTTTCTGCCGGGTGCCAGCGCTGTGACTGCGAGCTTGCGCGCGGCCCACACGCTCGCGATGAAGAAGAAAATTGCGAATGCGCCGAGCAGACACAGGGAAGTCGGCAGGCCGGTGAGCGCGGCGGGGATTCGGAAAATCCACGCGGCGGTGACGGCCAGCGTGAGGACGAGCACAAGCAGGATCGGCAGCAGCGTGGCGGAGAGCACCGCGAGCACCACCGCAAGCAAATCCACCAGGAACACAAATGGCCAGAGGAGGAACGACAGGCCCGTCGTCTGGAGCAGCGGCCCGAGCGCGAGCAGGAGCGCGAGCGCCGGGAACGCGTGGCTCCACCACCCCGGCAGTACGGCGCCGCGCTTCCGCTGAAGCGCGAGCGGCACGACGGAATGGAACACCGTGAAGACGAGGTAAAGCGCGAGCGCGGAATTGAGCATCCCATCGGTCAGGGAATTCGCGGTCCAACTGGCGAGCAGAAGAAACACGACGAGGCCGCTGAGCGGCTGGACGGTCGCGACCGTCGCATCGAGCAGCACCACAGCGAGCACTGCGAGATCGATGAGAAAGACGAAACTGAAAAGGAGAACCGGGCGCTGCGCGAGTGGCGCGAACGTGGGGAAAAAAAACGCAAAGCAGAATGCGACGCCAGCGAGAGCGAGCGCGCTCGACGTCAGTTTACGGCTCATTTTTTCCTGCCGCCGCGCCCAGAAAACCGCGCCCGCAAAAAGCGCGGCGAACCCGAACAGCACGGCCATCGGGATCAGGATTTTGTTCCCTTCAAAATATTTCTCCGCGACGAAGAACCGCGTGGCCCATCCGATCTGCATCAGGATCGTGCCGGCCGCACCGAGCGGGGCGAGGTAGTTCCAGCGGCGATGCAGCACGACCGCGAGCAGGCCGGCATCGAGCAGCGCGATGTAGCCGAACAGACCCCACGGATGGTCCTGCCCCGTGGACAGCAGCACGGGCGTGAGGAAACCCCCGAGCATGCCGAGCACCGCGACCACCTGCGCATCGAGCCGCACCGCGAGCACGAATGCCACGCCGGTGATCAGCGTCATCAGCAGGAAAGTCGGCACGACGCCGAAGAACGGGAAGTGGTAGAGGGCGTGGCATGAAAAAGTGACCGCGTAGAGGATGAGCACGCCCGTCGCGCAGAGCGTCTGCGCGATCACTGCGAGCGCCTTTCGCTTCACGA
This sequence comes from Chthoniobacterales bacterium, assembly GCA_038326125.1. Lineage (GTDB taxonomy): Bacteria > Verrucomicrobiota > Verrucomicrobiia > Chthoniobacterales > Chthoniobacteraceae > SXWH01. The sequence continues at coordinate 6,603 of JBBQJR010000063.1, read as the reverse complement.
TCAACCCACCGACAAGCAGGCCGATGCCGATGAGAAAACCGATCGCAACGCGCATCGCTGGAGAGATCAGGTTGTGCTCGAACGAATACTTCACGAAGAATCCGACGCCGAGGAACAGCGCCAGCCCGCCGATCCATGCGAACAGTTTTGCCCCCATGAACTGCTCCCAGTTGATGGACAGTTTCGGCGCGGCAGGCTGCGGTCGCGCGGCCATGAGCGGCGGCGGACTTTTGATCTCCGCCTCGCGCGGCTCATCCATTTTCATCCGAACAGACTGCGGCGACTCGCCGGCTGTTTTTCTGAAAGCAGGCAGCGGTGCGGGAAGGACGAGCGGCTGCACTGCGGCGGGCGGTGCCGTCGGTGTCGGCTCGGTTTCGGTTTCGGGAGATGTTTCGCCCGGAGCCTGTTCGCGCTGGCGACGCGACTCGCGTTCCAATTCGACGACCCGTCCGAGGAGGAAGGCAAGGTCACGCCGCAAGTTGTTTCCGCGGACGATGGCGACAATCGCGACCACCACTGCGATGAGGGCTAGGAACTCCATGAGTGAAAGAGCACTTTGCCTGCGCCTCCGGCTTTAGGCGAGGCCGAGATGCTTCAGCACTTCCGGCGGCGGCGCGGGGAATTCTGCCATCGGCGTGTTGCCGACGTAGCCGATGGCCTTCCAGCCCTCGGGTGTCGAGTAGTAGCCAGCCGCAGCGCGGTCGCGGAAGAGCTTGAAGAAATCGTAGCCCTGCCGGTGCGCGTCGGTGCCGTCCTTGACGATGTCATCGAGCAGTGCGGTGTGCTGCTCGGGTGCGGCGTCCGCGAAGCCTTTGCCGAAGCGTTTCTTCGACTCCTCCTCGATCCACGCCAGCCCCTTCTGAATCGCAACGCGATCCTGCTCCTGCTGCTCGTAAGGCGCGCTCACCCACTCATCAATGAACTCCGTCACGCCGACCTTGCTCGCCGCCGGTCCGTGCTCGTCGGCGGGGATGATCACGTCAGCCAGCGCGGTTACGATCCGCTTCTCCGTATCGCTCAAAACGAGCGGCCATGGGATTTCCTTTTTCAGCAAATTCGGATCCGTGCCGATGCCGCGCACCGGCGTGGCGGCGAAGGCGTTCAGCTTCATCGCACTCAGCGCGACCGAGACGCCGATGACGCGCAGGAGGGCTTCGCGTCGGGAAAGGGAGAGGGAGAGGGGAGGTGTGAACATTGGTGGTTCTTAATTCAGTGCTCAGTGCTCAGTAGTTGAAGACCAGACGATGCGAATTTTCTGAGCACTGAGCACTGTGGACTGAGCACTCGAAACGAATGACTCGCTGCGCACATTTCAGCCAAGGTTTCCTTTGCGCAGCTCCTCCGCGAGCCATGTACAGGAGCGCATGGCGAGCGCCATGATGGTGAGCGTGGGATTCTTGTCGGCGTTGCTTGCGAAGGGACCGCCGTCGGTGACGAAAAGATTTTTCACCTCCCACGCCTGACTCCATTCGTTCAACACACTCGCCTTCGGATCAGCGCCCATGCACGTCGTGCCGACTTCGTGGATGATCGTGCCGCCGCCCATGATCGCCTTCTCGGGATCCGTCTCCACCCTGCCCGGCTTGCCGCCCATCGCCTCGATGATCGCGGCGAAAGTCTTCTGCATGTGGACGGCCTGCTTCTTCTCGTGGTCGCTCCATTTCCAGTGGAAGCGCAGCACGGGAATTCCCCAGCGATCCTTTTTCTGCGGATCGATTTCGCAGTAGCTGTCGTCGTTCGGGATCATCTCGCCGCGCCCGCTAAATCCGATGCTCGCACCGTAGTATCGCCGCGCGTCGTCCTTCATTTTTTTGCCGTAGGCCCGTGCATCCGGCAGCGACACGCCCATCTCCGGCATGTGGCGTCCGCCGCCGATTTCGATGTGATAGCCGCGCGCGAAACCGAGCTTGCCCGCGAGCTGCTCCTGGTAGAGCCACCACGGCGTATAGACGTGCATGGCGCTCGTGCCATCGGCGTTGTATGGCGGGCAGTTTTCCAGCGCGGGAATGTGCCCGCCGAGACTGCTGCCCACGCTGTCCATAAGATAGCGTCCGACTTTGCCGTTGCCGTTCGCGAGCCCGTTCGGGAAAAGCGCCGATTTGCTGTTCAGCAAAATGCGCGCGCTCTCGCAACCACTCGCGCACAACACCACGACACGCGCCGTCGCGCGCTCCTCCTTGCCCGAAGCCTTGTCCATGTAGAGCACGCCAGTCGCGCGGCCCGCCTTGTCGAGCGTCACCTCTCGCACCATCGCGTCCGTGATGATGTCGAGATTCCCCGTCTCCACCGCCGGCGGCAGCAGCACGGTCGTGGATTGAAAGTTCGCCTTGATCGAGCAGCCGCGCCCGCACGGTGTCGCGTAAAAACACGCCGCGCGATTGTTGATTGGCTTCGTGAGAATCGCCATGTGCGACGGAATCACCGGGATGCCGAGCCCCTTCGCGTGCTTGCGGATGAGCATCTCGTGCGCGCGCGGGTGCGGCGGCGGCTGCAGCGATCCATTCCGCGAGTCGGGCGTGTTCTCGAGTCCCTCGTTGCTGCCAAACACGCCGACGAGCGCCTCCGTTTTGTCATACCACGGCTCGATATCCTTGTATTCAAAAGGCCAGTCGAGCCCGAGCCCGTCGCGCGACTTCGGCTTGAAATCATACGGCCCCATCCGCAGCGAGATGCGCCCCCAGTGATTCGTCCGCCCGCCGAGCATGCGCGGACGCCACCAGGTGAAATTCTGCGGATCCGCTTTCTTCTCCTTCGGCTGCCCCTTCGCCTGCCAGTCGGTCGCCTCCTCCCATCGCCCCGACACCTCGCGCTTGATGACATACGGCTCGCCCGGCACCGTCCAACCGCCATTCACCGTCGCGTCGAAAAATCCGAACGGCTTGTCCGGCGTCGCCACATTGCGCAGCGGCGCATCCGCCGCGGTCTGAAACATCGGCGTCTCCATGATCGGATCATAGTTCCGCCCCGCCTCCAGCATGAGCACCTTCAGCCCCGCCTTGCACAAAACGTACGCCGACATCCCGCCCGCCGCCCCGCTCCCCACAATGATCGCGTCGTAGTTCGGCAGTGTCTTGCGCGGCGTGATGACTGGCATTCACGGAAAAGGACACGCCGCCGCCGGACGATCAATCTCCAACCCACGAAGCCTTTCCCTGTCGCTGCCGAGTTTGCCCGCGATCCGGAAAAAATCCTCACGGTTTTACGCCGGTATTCGGCGGCCACGTCGTGCGAATGCGCCACGCCGCAGCGGACGGCGGCGAGGAAATGCACGGCGAAAATGCCGGACAGGCACGCGCGCAGAACATCGTTCGCCGCCGACGGATTCAGCGCTTCCGCACGGGGACCGCTTTTATTTCAACCGCTCAAATTTCCGTGGTCCCTCCGGGACGCTCAAACCAATACCCTTTTTCCGAGCACGCAAAGTTCCGGCCAGGCTTTACAGATCGTCCGCCGGTTTTTTTGGCTTGGTCGCATTCGGCGCGGCCGGGTTCGCGGGATCCGAGGGCGCGGGGAGCGGATCGTTCACGTCGGTCGCCATCGCGGGGACGAAGAAGACGTTGTTGTTCCAAGACACGCGGACGTTCGGCCCCTCGGCACCGAGGTAGCGCAGCGGTGTCCCCGCCGGCAGCGTGACCTGGCCGTTCGACAGCATCACACCGATGCGTTGGATCAGCTTCACGGCCGTCCGCTGCACCGGCGGCACGGGAGGTGTCGCAACTTCGGGCGCAGGCGCTGCGGCCATCGCGGGCTCCGCTGCGGGAGTCATCGGTGCGGCAGCCGCGGGCTTTCCTTCCGGCGGGGCTGGCGGCGGCGCGGGCTTCTCGGCATTCATGGCGGGAGGTGCCGCCGCGGGCTCGGGTGCCGGCGGCTCAGGAAGTGTCGCGGGCTCAGGCGTCGCGGGCTTCGCGGCAAGTTCCGTCGCCGTGTCCGGAACCCTGGCGTCGGCGAAAAGTTTTTCCTCCGCAGGAGCCGTCGGTGATTTTGCCGCAGGCTCCACGGGCAACGCCGCGGTTTCATTTTTCGCCGGGGACTTTGAAACAGGCGAGCCCCCAGCGCTTGGCGCCGCCTTCCCGCGCTCCTGCCAAAAATGATGCCCCGTGACAATGGCCCCGAGCGCAATCACGCCGAGGACGACCCCGCGCATCATCGCGCCAAACGTCCCCGTCGCCGCACGCGGCGGCACGATCCCGCCGGCGTGCCTGCCCATGCCGCGCGTCCCGGAGGCACCGGATTTCGCCGAGAGACCGCTCTTCAGCCGCTCCTTCTGCGCCGGCTCCACGAGCTGTGGAAAATGTTCGCCGACCGCGGGCAGGAGAAAATCCCACAGCGCGGATTCGCGCTCGGTCTCCCAGCCGGGATGCCGCTTGTCGAGCGACTCCACGAGCACCTGCACATGCGCCTTGGTCACGTCCTTCACCACTTCGGAACCCTCCGTCTGAACGCGCTCCAAATACCGGTTCGCGCGATTCGCCTTCCGGAAATCAATCTCATCCTGAAACACGTCCGGGTGCTGCCGCAATTTTTCCTCGTGCCACTTGCGGATGCGCGACTGCAGCTTCGGCGTCTCGAGCGCGTCGCTGATCGCGAGCGCCGCGCGCGCCTTCTCCAGAGTCTCGCCAAATTCCGCACCGAGAAATTTCAGCAGCGCCTTCTGCTTGCCCGTCGCCGGGACGTGCTTTTCCCCCGATCCGGTCGCCGCCGGCGCGCCCGCCGCCGGCGGCGTCTTCGACGGGCCTTCGTGCACGGCCTGCACGCGCAGCACCTCCTCGAGCGGACGCCAGTCCGCCATGCCCTTGCGCCAGCCGAGGTCCGCGGTGCGCGCGGTACCCTCGACGAGAAACGCCTTCACCGCCTCCGCGCTGAACGGCCCGGCCTGACGGCCTTCACGAATGATGAAAATTTCCATGATGGTGTGTGATTTATCCCTCGCACCGATGCTTGTTAGAAAAAGGACAACCGTCGCGGAGCCGCGGAAAATGCGCCCGGCGCAACCCGGTTTTCAGACGCTAGTTCTTCGGCTTCGCGCGCGGCTTCGTATCCCAGTAATTGCGGATGTGGCCGTCCGCATAGAGGTAATTTTTCTTGCTCTTGAAGTCGCCGCTCAACCCATGCACTTGCGCGGTGTCAAAGCACACGACAATCTTCGAGAGCGGCATCGTCATCTGCCCGCGGCGCGTGAAAATCTGCGGCGCGGTTTCCAATTCATCGTCCACGTACGGCGCCCACTCGTAACTCGTGCCGCGCTTTTTAAAGTAGTTGAACGACTTGATATCCGCCGGGCATTTCACCGACGCTTCGGTCAGGCCGTACGGTGCCAGCGTCGGCAGCAGACCGACCGCCAGCGAATCCGCGGGATACACCGGGTTGCTCGGATCTGTCTCGATCTCGGGAAACATCCCATCGTTCTGCCCGACGTATCCCTGCAGCGTCGCGCCGATCTGACGGAGGTTGTTCGCGCACGTCAGCCCGTCACTTTTTTCGCGGAAACTCGCGTACACCGGGAGCGCGAGGCTGGCGAGGAGGGCGATGATCGAAATCACGCAGAGCAGTTCGATCAAAGTGAAGCCGCCGTGCGGCCGAAAGGAACGGAGCCGCCTCATTTCGCTTTCGCCTGCTGCTTCTTCGCCACGTATTTCTGATACTTCGCGAGGCGTTGATCGGGACTCTTCCGCTCGTCGGAACTCAGTCTCCGATCGGCCATGCGATCCTGCATTTCGGGATTGTTGAAAATTTCCTCAAGCTTCGCGCGGCGCTCCGCCTCGGGAAGGTCTCGCACCGCCGCAAAGGTCTTTTCCATCTCATCCATCCGCGCCTTGGCCTCCGCCTGCTCGCTCGGCGGCAGCTTCGCAATCTCGGCAAGTTGGCGCTCCCGCATCGCCCCCCGGTCACCGCGCGGCCCGCCGCGACCGCGTCCCGGACCGCCCGGGCCATCCTCATCGCGATCCTCCCCCTCCGCAACTCCCGGCGGACGTCCCATGAGCAGGAAAATCTCCTCCATTTTCGCTCCCGCGTTTTTCGCAAGCTGCGGTGCGGCCTTGCGAATTTCGCCGCTCGCCGGCGCCTTCGCGACTGCGGGATTAAAACTTTCCAGGCACATAAACGACGCCGAAACGCCCGTCGCCGCACCCCGCATGAAAGCCTGCAGCGTCTTCTCCGCCGGCTCCTGCACATTCCAAGTGTCGCGCCGGGGATCCATCGGGACCGCTTCATCGCCGAGGCTGCCGGGCCGGCCGAAAAGCGGCACGTCGAAATTCTTCCAGCCTTCCGGACGCTTGCCACTCGCGATCACCTCCGTGCCGCTGCGCAGCGTCGCCGCGTCGGCACCGAAAAGATACCCGAGCCGCCAGCGCGAATCCATGCGGTTCGCGAGCGTCTCCAGCGCTTCGGTCAGCGGGACTTTATGGACGTGCATCGTCACGGGTTTGGCCGGATCGAGATTCGTCTTCAGCACGATGCCGCCCTGCTTTTCGATGCTGCGGATGACCTCCGCGAGCGGCTTCCCCTCCACCTCCACGGTGATGAGCCCCCACCCCGACCACACCCAATACACGAGGGCAAACACGACGAGGCACAGCGTCGCGCTGAGCAGAATTTTTTGGCGAT
>JBBQJR010000062.1:0-11399 GCA_038326125.1 Chthoniobacterales bacterium | reverse complement strand
GTTCAAAATTTTGTCCCGCGAGACAGAGTTGCCGAGTTCGCGATGCAGCAGCACGAGCACGCACAGTTCGCGCGGTGTCAGCTCGAATTTTTCCTTCCCGCGCACGCCGCGCAGCGCCTTCGTCTCCAGCCGCACTTTGCCAAATTTAATCTCATCCGGCAGCGCGCCCGCAGGCTCCGTCGCGAAGTCCGCGCGCCGCAGCAGCGCCTGCACGCGCGCGAGGAGTTCGCGGAGCGAAAATGGTTTCGTCACGTAATCATCCGCGCCGAGTTCGAGGCCGACGACCTTGTCAATCTCCTGCCCCTTCGCGCTGAGCATGAGGATCGGCACGCGGCTCTTCGTCGCGCGGATTTCGCGGCAGATGTCGTAGCCGCTTTTTCCGGGGAGCATGATGTCGAGCACCACGAGGTCCGGCTTGCGCTGCTTGAAAAGCGGCACCGCCTCGCTGCCCGAGCAGCAGTCTGTGACCTCATAGCCCTCTGCGCGGAACGCCTCGCACAGCCCGAGCCGGATGTGCGCGTCGTCCTCGATAATCAGGATGTGCTTTTTCAAAATGGTTGAGAGTTGAAAGTTGAGCGGTGAGAGGAGGCACGTCGGCAGCGCCGAATTCCAGACGCATCGAAACAAGGGACACGCGCGAGCGGCGGCCAGGAATTGTAGGCGCGGGCGGGGGCCCGCGTCGCGCTCTCCCGAGCGCGCCCACGATCGGAAGCGACCGTCGCCCGCCGCTTCGTTTGATGGACAAATGATTTCGGCATGGCGCCCTCTGCGGCACTTTCGCTGCGAGTGTGATCGGGGAATTTTGCGTTCATGGCTGGATGCGTTTTCTGCCTCTCAACTCTCAACTCTCAGCTCTCAACTTCCCGCCCGCCAGCGGCAGCCGCAGCGTGAACCGGCAGCCGCCGCCATCGCGATGCTCCAGCTTGATCTCGCCGCCGTGCTCGCGCGCGATGCGCTGCGCGAGCGTGAGGCCGAGCCCGCTGCCTTGGATGCCGCTCGAGAGCGAGTCGTGCGCGCGGTAAAATGCCTCGAAGATTTTCTTCGCGTCGCCATCCGGAACGCCCATCCCGCAGTCGAGCACGGAGACATTCACCCAGCCGCCGTCGAGCCACGAGTGCAGCTCCACGCACTTCTTTTCCGTCGAATATTTTTCCGCATTCGAGATCAAATTCACGAGCACCTGCGCCAGCGCGTCGTCGTCGCCGAGCACGGGATACGGCCCCGGCTCCGCCTCCCAGCGCGTCTCAAATCCCGCCTCACGCAAGTGCAGCTCCTGGCTCTCCCACACGCCCGCGACGAGCGCGCACAGATCGAGCGGCTTCTTCTCGATGCGCCTTTGCTTGCGGCCGATTTTGGCAAAATCGAGCACGTTGTTGATCAGCCGCGTGAGCCGTTCCGCCTCGACGGTAATGATGCGTAAATACTGCCCCTGCTTTTCCGGCGGCTGCGGCCGGTCGTGCATCAGCTCCGCAAACATGCGAATGCTCGTCAGCGGCGTCTTCAGCTCGTGCGACACGTTCGAGACGAAGTCCGTCTTCTGCTGCGCGAGCGCGAGTTGCCGCCGCGCATCCGCGACCACGAGCCACCCGCCGAGCGCGATGAGTGCGACCATGCCCGCGATCGTGAAGGCGAGCGTGCGCCACAGCCCGCGCGCACTTTCCGCCAGCGCCGTCGGGCTCGCGAGATAGAGCGCGGCTTCCCAGTGCGGCAGCGCCTCGCCGATTTCACTCGCGACGAACGGATGTTTCCAGTCGCGCGCGCCCGCATTCGCCGGCTGCGTCGCCACGGGTTTGCCGCGATCATCGAGCAGCGCGAGCACAAATTCCGGCTTCGATTCCAGCGCCGCGCGCGCACCGCGCGACGAGGTCTGCTGGCGCTGCAGTACCTCCTTCCACACGTCGGAAAAATGACCCGCTTCAACCAGGCAGCCGAAGATCATCTCCGGCGCCTCGGGTGGCCGCACCCAGAAGATGAGATTCAGCTTGTCCTGCACAAAACGCGCGACCAGTCCGTCGTCGCCCTCCTCGGTGAGGCTGCGAAATTCCGCCGTTTCCGGCAGCACCGTGGACAGCGCCGCACTCTGCGCGCCGAGCAATTGCTGCGGCTCCACCTGCCGGTTGATCGCATTGCCCAAGGCAAGACTGCCGACGCCCGTCTTGGTCATCAACGCGACTTCGACGAGCGCCTCATCGCCCTTCTTTGCCGCCGTCGCGTCCTCGGCTTTCCGCGCTGTCTGCGCCGCCTCGGACTTGCGCGGCGGCACGGGCATCGGCGCGTCCGCCTGCGGTTCGGGCGCGGGAAAATTCTGCGCCTTCGCTTTCAGCAGCGTCGTCGCGGGCGCGGACTTTTCCCCCGGCGCTGGCGGCGCTGTCCGCGATGCCGGCGCGACCGGAGCGGATGCCGCCGCCATTTTTTTCTGCTCTCGCATTTCGCCCTCGGATTTCCCTTCCGTCCGCCGCGACATCGTCCACGCCGCGCGGGGCTGTGGCGAAAGCGCGGCCGACTCGCGCTCGCGATCTTTCGCCGCAGGTGTCGCGGGCGCGGCCACTGGTGCGGGCATCGCTTTCACCGGCGCGAGATCGGCCCGCATTTCGTCCGGCGCCCCAGGTGGATTTTTTGCAAAATCGCGAGCCGGCGTCGGCTCCGCCATTTTTTCCGGCACCGCATTTTTCCCTCCGAAAGCGCGCGCTTTTTTCTGCGCGTCCGCCGCATCGGGCGCGGGGGAGTTTACTCCGCGCGACGGCAGCTCCTCGCGATCCCCCGTTTGCTCCGCACGGCCACCCGGCGCGCGCGTCCGCGAGGCCGTCGCCGCGACGTCGCCGCCCGCAAACGCCGGATCACTTTTCTGCAATGCCTCTTGGCTTTCGCTGCCAGCCGCGCCCGCGGGATTCGCGACCGTGGAGGACAAGTTTCCCGCGACCGCTTTGCCGCGCGCCGGATCGAGTTTCGTGTTCCGGTACGCATTGTTGTCGCCCGCCCAGTTGTACACGATCGCCGGCTCCGTGCTCGTGAGGAAGCCGCCGTTCCCGAGGAGGAAACGCTGCAAGTCCGGCTGCTTCGACGCCGCCGCGACGGACGGCGCGACGAGCTTCCCATCGCGCCCGATGGCGAAACCGACCGCCGTCACATTCCACGCATCCGCGAGCGTGTTCGTAAAATCGCGCGCGAGCGCCTCCGCGTCGCCCTTCGCGAGCAGCCGGTGTACCGTCTCGCCAAAGACGCGCCGCTCCGCATCCACCGTGTCGCGCACCGTCACCGCGAGCGACTCGGTTTCCTTTTGGTAAAGCTCCGCCGTCCTCCGCTCGAAAACGATCTGCTGCTCCTCCGCACTGCGCAACGCCAGCCAGCCGAGCACCACGCTCGGCAGCAGCACCGCAAACAAAAATATCCAGACGCTTTTCTTCATCGTCGCGGATCAAAGTATGCGCGCCGCCCCGCGCCGTGTCAGCCCGCCGTGCGGAGTTTGTCAAAAATTTGTCGCGCCGGGATGGGCGCGCTCCGCCGAACGCGCAGGTCTCGAAGATGGCCCTGCATGCGACCGACCCACGCACGTCGCGGTGCGGATCAAGGTTCGGAGGCCCGAAAATCCGTGCAGCCGAAGGCACCCTTTAGATCGAATTCCAAGGAAGCCATTCACCTATGAAAACATCAAAATCGGCAAGACTTTGTTGCCTCGCAGCGATTGTGAGCGCGGCTCTCGCCGCGCAAACGCAAGCCGCCCCCCGCGGGGGCGGCGGCGGCGGCGGCGGGCCTCCGGGCGGAGGGGGCGGGCCTCCGGGCGGAGGGGGCGGACCTCCGGGCGGAGGGGGCGGGCACCCGGCCGGGGGAGGCGGCGGCGGGGGGCGCGCGCCCCAGACAATGACGCATGCTTTCGGCTCGCACATGGGAGTCGCCGGGGGTGGCCGAGGCGGCGGCGGACACATCTCCCCGCCGCCGAATGCGGCAGTTCCATCATTCCGCTCCGCACCGGGCGCCCCTGTCGGTGGAAGGCAGTTCGTTGCGCCGACGCGCAACTCCAATGTCGCACGAATCCCATCCAGAATCATCACGCCGAATGCGGGCCGCGCAGGAGTTTCCGCGCCCACGCGCGTTCCATCTCCGGCGGTGCAATCCGCGCCCGGCGCCACCTCGGCGGGCGGGAACGTCGTTGCGCCTGCGCGCAATGCGGGCGTTGCGCGCGGGCCCTCCAGGACGGTGGCACCGAATGCGTTCACCCCCGGGGTTTCCGCATCCGCGCAGGGGCCAAATCGAGCGCGCTTCGCGCCAGGCACCAATGCCAACGCGCGCAATCGCGTCCAGTCGTTCATTGCAGGGAGATCCCTCGCCGGAAGGAATTTTTCCGGCCGCCGGTCCGCATTCGCGGCGGGCCGCTTCCATCCCGAGTGGAATGCCGGCAGGGATTACAATTGGAACCATCATCAATGGAGATCCTTTAACGGCACATGGGCTGTCATTGACGCCGGCTGGCCGGGTGGTTCGTTCCCGTATCCGTATTGGTACGGCGGCGAGATCTACGGGCCGACCTATGCCTCTGCCGATGTGGAAGCCGACTCAGTCGTAGTCGAAGTTCAGACACAACTCGCGAACGCGGGTTACTATCGCGGGGCGATTGATGGTATCATCGGCAACGAGACGCGAAACGCGATCGCGGCCTATCAGCGCGACAGCGGCCTGCCCGTCACCGGCCTCATCGACACAGCGCTGCTGGCGTCCTTGGGACTCGCGTGAGGAACGCAGGATCAGACCGGGAATTCTGTGAACGAGCGTCGATTCAGCGGCCATGGGCAAGACAATCTCACTTTCCCCGGCGGAGGGGCGCGAAGAGCATCGATCACGGGCGGACTCTTAAAGATTGGAACAAAGTTCTGATGAAGAGTTGTTTTGCCATCTTACTCGCCGGCGCTCTGACATGCTGGGCGGGCTGCTCGCGCAAGGACTCGAAGGCGGCGACTGCTCCGCCCGAAGTGTTGGTGAGCGAAGTCGTGCAGAAGGATGTGCCGGTGATCAAGGAATGGGTGGCGACGCTCAATGACTCGGTCAACGCCGTAGTCACCGCGCGGATTGCGGGTTATCTCATCTCGCAGAATTACAAGGAAGGAAGCGCCGTCAAAAAGGGAGACCTGCTTTTCCAGATCGATCCCCGGCCATTCGTGGATGCGCAGGCGAAGGCGACGCTGGCCAAAAACAGAGCCTGCGCAAGCCAAGGCAGGGCTGGATGAAAAGCGCGCTCTGGAACTTCTTCGCGAGAAAGGTCACGAGCCAGCAGGAACGCGACAATGCGCTGGCGGCGAGTGCCGCGGCGAAGGCGGATGTCGAAGCCAACTAGGCGGCGGTGCAAACTGCGGGGCTCAATCTCGAATTCGCCAAAGTCACCTCGCCGGTGGATGGCGTCGTCGGTTTTGCCAAGTCTGGAATTCGAGCTGATCCTCGCGGACGACTCGAGCTATCCGCAGAAAGGCACATTTTACGCCCTCGATCGAAATGTGGACGTAAGGACAGGGGCGATCCGCTTTGAGGTGCGCTTTCCGAATCCGGAAGGCGTTCTGCGGCCGGGCCACTTCGCGCGCGTGCGCGCGACCACCGACATCAAGACCGACCCGAACATCGATCAGATCCTGGCGCAGCTCCGTGTCTCGCAAGCGGCCTCGCAGTTGCCGGCCGACGTGAACAACTACGAAGTCACGGTCGTAAAATCCACCTCCGCGCCACTCATGCTGATCGCGATCTATTCGCCGAAGGACAGCTACGACAACATCTTCCTCGCCAACTATGCCTACATCAATCTGGTCGATCAAGTCACGCGCGTGCACGGCATATCCAATGTGCAGGTCTTCGGCGCGGGCCAGTATGCGATGCGTCTCTGGGTGAAGCCCGATCAACTCGCGAAACTGAACCTGACCGTCGCGGAAATCGTCAGTGCGATCAAAGCGCAGAACAACGTCAACCCCGCGGGTCAGATCGGAAGCGAGCCAGTGCCGCCGGGGCAGGGATTTACCTATACCGTGCGGGCGCAGGGCCGGCTTAGCACGCCGGCGGAATTCAGCGACATCGTCGTGCGCGCAGGTCTATGTAGAAGCCGAAGGCGACTCCCGCGCCAAGGCGGAAAACGTCTCGTGGTCTTCACCGTGGTCGCCTTCGCGCGCTTCGGCGCGGTGCCGAAGTGGAATAACATCGTCTCCTTCGCGCTGATCATCGGCGCAGTTTATTTCACCCTTGTGCAAAAATGAGCGCATCCGCAAACGCACCGCAGCCAAACCAACAAATAATCCGCGCGCCGGACGCGACGAATTTTCTAATGGCCGATGTTGTTATGGGCGTCGGGCCGTTTCTCGCGATTTACTCGCGGCTTCGCTGCACTGGAACTCAGCGGACATCGGCATCGCGATGGCGGCGGCCGGCAATTCCCGCGAGTGCCGGCGATCGTTTCCCAATGCGAAAGTTGGCCTCATGTTCAAAATCCCTTTTCCGCCCGGGGGGGAGGTTGTGATAAAGAGCCCGGATGGTGTAGCCGCCGACCAGTCTCCCGTTTTCGACGAATGCCCAGTCCGAGATTTCGTCAGGTTTCACCGAGACACGCGCACCGAACTTCAGCCCTTTGATCTTGGATGGCCGGTTGTCCACCCGGCCATGAAAGCGGTTCCCGCTAAACTCCACATCGGAGAGCCAGAGATGCTCGACATCGCCGTCCTGGACAAACGGCTCCTTGACCTCGAAATCGCGCTGGCCCGGTTTCGGATTCTTCACCGCGGCGATGAACACCCCCACCGTTCGACGCGCGTCGCGGACCGCGTGTCGCATCAAAACATCCTTGTCTTCGACCCGGAAGATTTCCGGCTCGCGGCCGGGCCTGCGAGCTTCCCGTGCGAGGGGATGCGCGACGCGTTGCCCGGCGCAGCCGGCGATCAAGAGAGTTCCCAGCCCGAGCAGTGCGATGGCCTTCATTGGCCTTTGATTCGATGCTGCCATCGAAACCGGCCGTATCCGGAACTTGACTTTTCGGTATCCAATTTGGCTGCCGCCATGCTTTGAATATTCGGTGCCGATGCTCAAAGCCGAGATAGCTGATCGGCACCGCGAGGTCACGGTTTGCACCGGTATTCCTTCGGCCCGGCGGGTTTTGAAAAGTTGGGCGCGGTGTCGCACCCGGAAGATGCGTCACACCTCCGCGACGGACGCGACCTTCGGCGATTTCCGGCGCAGCGAATGCTTCACGAGCTGCGATCCGAAATCCCAAATCGGCCCGGGAAACTTGCGGCACTCCGCGAGCACCGAATCGAGCGCGTTCACGAAGCGCGCGATTTCCACTTCGCCCGTGATCAGCGGCGGCAGGATTTTCAGCACGTCCATCGAGTGCCCGGCAATCTGCGTGAGGATGCGGTGCTTTTTGAAAAGCGTGGTCACGATCATCTGCGCGAAAAGCTCCGACTCGACCATGTGCAAAAGCTTCCAGCCCATCTTCGCGGCGAATTCCTTCGGCTGGTGAAACTCGATCGCGATCATCATGCCCAGCCCGCGCACTTCCTTGATCAGCGAATGCTTTTCCTTCAGCGCCTCGATGCGGCTGCGCAGTTCCTCGCCATTCGCGCGCGCCTGCTCGACGAGATTTTCATCGTCCAGCACCTGCAGCGTCGCGAGGCCGCACGCCATCGCGAGATTGTTGCGGCCAAATGTGGACGAGTGCACCACGCAACGATCCAGCCTGCTGAAAGTTTTCTGGTACACCTCGCGCCGCGCGACGATCGCCGCGCATGGCACGTAGCCGCCGCTCAGCGATTTCGCGACTGTGATGATGTCCGGCTCCAGCCCCCAGTGCTGAAAGCCCCACCAGCGCCCCGTGCGTCCGAGCCCAGTCTGCACTTCATCGGCGATGAAAAGCGTGCCCGTCTCGCGGCAAAGCTGCTGCGCCTTCACAAAAAAATCGTCGCGCGGAAATTGCACGCCCTTGCCCTGCACGGGCTCGAAGATGAACGCCGCCACGTCGCGCCGTTCGAGCTTCGTCTTCAGCGCCGTGAGGTCGCCCATCGCGATGCGCGAGCAGTTGTCGAGCAGCGGGCCGAAGCCTTCCTGAAAATGCACGTCGCCCATCACGGAGAGCGAGCCATTCGTGAGCCCGTGAAAGGCCTTCTCAATCGAGACCAGCCCCGTGCGTCCCGTCGCCGCGCGCGCAAATTTGATCGCGCCCTCCATCGCCTCGGTGCCCGAGTTGCAGAAGAACACCGCGTCGAGATGCGACGGCAATTTTTTCAGCAGCGCCTCGGCAAGCAGGCCGCTGAGCAGCGAGCAATCCATCTGCACCATGTTCGGCAGATCCATCTCCAGCACATCGCGGATCGCCTGCTGCACCGCGGGATGATTGCGCCCGATATTGAAGACGCTGTAGCCGCTGAGAAAATCGAGGTAGTCGTGCCCGTCGAGATCGTAAAGATAGCACCCGCGCGCCTGCGCATAGACGTGGTCGAACCCGATGATCCGCTGGACGGAGACCAGCGTGGAATTCAGATGCCGCTCGTGCAGGTCATAGTTTTCGCCGAGGCGAGTGGTGATGAGAGTCTTGAGATCGAGCGGCATCGGGCGCGGACTCTACGCGGGGGGAGCGACAATGCGAGCGGCTTTTCCATTGAGTCCGGCACGCGGATGGCTAAAGTCACCGCCTGATGAAACCGGCGATCAACTACGAGGAAAAAATCGGCAAGACCGTGGGCAGGCGCACGGCACCGCGAGACATGTTCGCCTTCGGAATGTCTGTGCAAAAAAATGGCATCGCGCTGGCCAAGGGGTTGCGCCTGCGCGGACTGCCAAAAGGCGTTTTCCGATTTCGTTCCCACGAGGAAGCTGACGCATGGCTGATGAAACATCTGATCCAGAACGCTCGGCGCTAGAGTCGCGGGCGCCGGATGAAAATGATCTCGTGGCCGTCTGCCGACGGCTGAACGAGTTGGGCGCACGCTATCTTGTCTGCGGTGGTTTCGCGATCATTCACGCAGGGTATGCGCGGTTCACCGGCGACATCGATCTGCTCGTTGATGCCTCGCTGCCGAATGAGGCGAAGGTCTATGCCGCTCTCGAAGTCTTCCCCGACAAGGCTGTCCGCGCCCTCAAGCCCGGCGAGGTCAGCGAGTACACCGTGGTGCGCGTCGGCGATGAAGTGACGGTGGATCTCATGCAGGCGGCAAGCGGCATCACGTTCGCAGAGGCAGAGCCATACATCGTTCACGGCGAATTGCAGGGCGTCTCGATTCCTTTCGCCTCCCCACTCCTGCTCTGGCGCATGAAACGCCACACGCATCGCGAGAAGGATCGCGGTGATCTTTATTTTCTGCGGCAGCTTCTCGAATCCGAGGGCATCACTCCGCCGGAGTGATCGCTACTTCGCCGGGATTTCGTTCAGCGTGTAGTATGCGATCGGGTGCAGTATGGGGGCGCCGTTGGCAGAGCGCACGCCGTCGAAATGCAGTTCGTGGATATCGCCCTGCGTGAGGTTGTCGAAAGTCAGCCGCACGGATTTTCCATCGGCACCGACGACGGCCTTCGTGATCTTCGGGAATTTTTCATCCACCTCGCCGCCGCCATACTCCTCGCGGTACGCGTAGATGAACTGCCGCGCGGAGTAGTTCGCGATGTCGCCGGCGGTCTTCGCGTCCACGGATTCGGTGAAAGTCAGCTCGAAGCCGTCGGGCTTCGCGTGCATTTCGTGGACTTCAAACGGCACCTTGCCGGTCCAGTCCACCCGTTGAAAGGAAAACGGCTGGCCGCCTTTTGCGCCCCAGCCGCGGTCGCTGCCGCCGGCGAAGAGCTGGCCCTTTTCATTCATGCGCCCGCCGATGAGGCCGGACTTGAAGCCCTTCATAAACGGGAACACCACGCCCTGTTTGATGCCGTTCACCTCCTCAATGAAGACGCGCGAGATATTCGAGTGGCTCTGGTCGGCGATGAACATCTGCTTCGCAAACGGGCCGAATTTTCCACCGCTCAGATCCGGCACGATGAAGGACGACGAGTTGCCGATTTTGCCATGCACGAGGTACACGACCGGCGGGACGAGTTGCTTGATGCGCTTGCGCTCGGCGTCCATGCGGTCGGGATCTGGGGTGCCTTTTGTCCTGCCCTTTTGAAATGCCTCGGGAATCGGATCGACCGGGCGCGGTCCCATGTTCGGTGCTTGGTCGTACCAAATGTTGCCGCCGGGGTGACCCTGAAATGTCCCGGGAATGAGATGCTGCAACGTACACGCGCCGTGCCACGGGCCTTGATTGTCGGTGAAGTACACCTCGTTGTCCCAATTCACCACGATGCCGCCGGGTGAGCGGATGCCGCTGCACGTCGGCACCATCGTGCCGTCCGGTTTCACGCGCACGCACCAGCCGCGGAAGGGCGCCTGGCTGCTGAACGATCCCGTGAGGCACAGCACCACCCAGAGGTCGCCATTTTTGTCAAAGCGGGAGCCGAACGAGTACTCGTGGTAGTCGCCGCTCACGCCCCACTGGTCGCACACGGTCTCAAATTTATCCGCGCGCCCGTCGCCATCCGTGTCCGTGAGTCGCGCGATCTCGTAGCGGTTCGTGATGTAGAGCGCCTTTTCCTTTTCCTGGAATGCGAGGCCGAGCACCTCGTGCTGGCCCGACGCGAAGAGCTGATACTTCACATTCGCGGGATCGCTGTCCGCATTGCTCACCGTCCAGATTTCACCGCGGCGCGTGCCGAGCGCGAGCTTGCCGCCGGGCAGCAATTCGATCGAGCCGACCTCGAGCGCGGTGCCGGGCGGCGTGTCGAAAGTGGTGATCTTGTAGTAGTCGGATTCCTGTGGTTCGGCGGCGCACAGCAGGGCGCGGGAGGTGGTCGCGAGGAGGATGGCCGAGAGGAGGATGGCCGAGAGGAGGCGGAGAGTTTTCATGTGCGGAAAAATGGAATGCTCAGTGCTCAGTGCTCCGGCTTCAATGCGCATGCGCGGCGTGGAGATTCGGCCACGAGTAGGTCACGACGATTTCCGCGCGTGCGGGCAGCGTCAGATCCTTGCCGTTCAATTTTGCGCCCTCGGCGGAGACGAAAAATTTTCCCTCGCCACCGATCTCCGCGGCGACGCGTCCGCCTTCCACGAGAAATCCCCCGCCCTGCGGCGTGATTTTTTCCGCGCCCGCCACGCGGAAAAGCGCGCCGTCGGGAATCTTGCCGTCGAGCTTCAGCGTACGCACGAGTTTGCCGTCACCCGCGAGCGCGTCGCCCACCACTGCGAAATGCTCGCTCACTTTCACGCCTCGCCATTCGTAGTGAAACGTCGGCGTGCGCTGCGCATCGAGTTCGTAACCGCGCCACGAGTAGCCCTCGGCGCGCGCGCCTTTTTCGAGCACCGGCCACGTCGCGCCGCTCGCGAGCACGGCGAAGGGCGGCGACAATTCCGCCGG
>JBBQJR010000061.1:0-11441 GCA_038326125.1 Chthoniobacterales bacterium | reverse complement strand
CTCGTGGAGCACCATCTGGTATTTGCGTTTCTCCGGCGCGGCGACGACGGGCTGGTAGCCGCCCTCGATGAGTCGGTAAAATGGATACAGCGTGTCCACAGTCTCCGTGGCGTCGCCGACGATGACGAGGACTTTGGGTTTGGGATCGGTCATGTGCGGGAGTGTGAAAAGTGCGAGCGAGAGAAGAACGGACGCGATGTGGGCAGGGTTTGCAACGTCGCCTACTTCCGCGCTCACGCCAGCACCTGCCGAATCACGCGCCCATGCACGTCGCTCAGCTTCCGGTCTATGCCGTTGTAGTAAAAGCTGAGCCGGTTAAAATCGAGGCCGAGGATGTGCAGCACGGTGCTGTAAAATTCCCATACGTTCGTCACGTCCTGCACCGCGCGGCGGCCGAAGTCGTCGGTCGCTCCGAAGCTGCCGGGCTTCACGCCCGCGCCCATCATCCACGTCGTGAACGCGTCGGGATTGTGATCGCGCCCGCTCGTCGTGGCCTGATGCGTCGGCATCCGGCCAAACTCCGTCGTCCACAGCACGAGAGTATCTTCGAGCAAGCCGCGCTGTTTCATGTCGGTGAGCAGCGCGGCGGTCGGCTGATCGAAAATCGGGCAGTGCCGTTCGTAGTCGGACTTCAGCGTGCGGTGCGCGTCCCAATTCAGCAGGCCGTCCACGCCGCTCGCGCGCGACGCGCAGTAGAGATTCACGTAGCGCACACCACGCTCGAGCAGGCGGCGCGCGAGCATGCAATTCCGCGCGTAGGCGACCTGAAGTTTGTTGCTGCTGTCCGCGCCGTAGAGCCGCTGCACATGCGCGGGCTCGGAGCGCAGGTCGGAAACTTCCGGCGCGGAAATCTGCATCTTCGCCGCGAGTTCGTACGCCGCGATGCGCGCCTGCAGCGAGCTGTCGCCGGGATTTGCCGCCGCGTGCCGCTCATTTTGCTCACGCAAAAATGCGCGCGCCGCCTTTTCCTCCGCCGGGGAAATGTCCGCGGACAGCGCGAGATTGCGGATGTCCTGATGCGCCGCCATCACCATCGCCTGATGCCGCGCCGGCAAAAATCCGTTGCTCCAGTTCGCCTTTCCATTCGGCGGCTCGCCGCGGAGATCGGGCAGCGCGACGTAGGTCGGCAGGTTGTCGTTCGCGCTGCCGAGCGCATAGCTCAGCCACGCGCCGGCGCTGGGAAATCCCTCCTGCACGTGGCCCGTGTTCATGAAGACGCAGCCGGGGCCGTGCGTGTTGGTCTTCGACTGCATCGAGTGGATGAACGCGATGTCGTCCGCGTGCCGCGCCATGTGCGGCAGCAGCGTGGAGATCATTTTCCCGCTCTGCCCCGCGGGCGCAAATTCCCACGGCGGGCGCATGAGGTTTCCGTTCTTGCCCTGGAAGGACGAAAAATTTTCCTCGCCCGGCAGCGGCTGTCCGCTGCGCTTGAACAGCTCCGGCTTGTAGTCCCACAGATCAATGTGCGACGCCGCGCCGGGGCAGAAAATCTGCAGCACGCGCTTCGCCTTCGGCGGAAAATGCGTGACCCCTTTTTCCGGCAACCACGTCGAATTGGTTCCGGCTGCGCCGGGCGCGCCGTGCGCCTCGCGCCCAAGCAGCGACGCGAGTCCGACACCCGCGAGCCCGCTGAAGACATTCCCGAGAAAGCCGCGCCGCCCGAGGATGTGCTGGAAAGGATGTGCGGTCATGGCGCGGAAAGGTTCCGATGGATCGGCTGGTCGGCACTACCGGCCCAGCCACCGGAACACAGCAGATTCGACTTTGGCAAACTCGGAGGAAGTCAGCGTGCCCAAGCGCCTGATGGCGCGCGCCGGCGGATACGTGGCGACACTCTGAACAAGAAACGCGCCTAGTTTCAAATACGGCAAATCCACCGCGATCTCCCACTCGGAATCGCGCAGGCTCGTCGTGTGCAGGACGATAGTGACCAAGGCGCGATCCGCTTCCGCAAAAGGAATGCTCATCACGAGCACCGGACGCACTTTCTCGGCCATCCCGCAGTCCCACATCCAGACCTCACCGCGCTTGGGCTGCACGTTCCTCCTCGTCGCTCAGCATTGCCGCCAGTGCATCCCCGGCATGGGAAATTTCGTCGTCCGAGAGCTCGCCGGAATCAATAGGCGGAAGATGCCGCTGAATGGCGCGGGCGAAAATCTCCTTCTGCTCCGGCGAGAGAGTCTTGAACTCCTGAAGAAGATGGTCAGCGGTCGTGATCACTGCGTTCCAGATTGCCGCGTTTCCGGTGGGATTCAAGTCCTCGGAGTCCGACAAATCGCGGCCGGGTTGACGACGGTGAAACTGATGCCCTCCGCGGCAAGAAATGCGAGCGCCGGCGGAGGCACCATCGTTTCGCCGGAGATCCAGCTCTTGCCGCTAAACCGCGGGATCAGCCTCCCGAGCGCTTTCTGCTCGGTCTCCGCATCGGGGAAGCGAATGAGGAACTGCATGGAGCAAGGTGACGAAGCGAACCGCAGTCACGCAAGCGCTGCATCAGTTCACGTTGATGAGTTCGTTCGTGTTCAGCATCGCGCGGCAGAAGGCGCGCAGGCCGAAGCCTTCGATCAGTTTTACACTACTCGCAATTTCATCCGCACTCGCCTCGCGCGCATAGCATAGCGCGAAGGCGCGGCGCACGCGCGCAGGCGTGTCGGCGGCCTCGTGGGTGAGGCGCTCGGCGAGCGCGGCGGCCATGTCGAGCGCGAAGCTGTGATTCATCATCGTGAGCGCTTGCAGCGGCGTGGTGGTGCTCGCGCGTTTCGGCTCGGAGAAGGATGGATCGGGACAGTCAAAATCCGTCATCATGTCCACGCGCGCGGCCCGTGCATTGTGGTGATACACCGCGCGGCGATACGTCTCCGGCCCGTGCACATTCAGCGGCACGTAGGTGGCCACGTTGTCCTGCTGATATTCGTAAAGCCGGAAGCCGGGCCCGCCCATCGCGAGGTTCAATTTTCCCGCGACGCTCAGCACGGTGTCGCGCACTTCCTCCGCGGAAAGCCGGCGCGGCGGGAAGCGCCACAGGAGCCGCGAGTCGCTGTCCGCGTGCGCGGCGGACTCGTTCCATTCCGCGCTCTGCCGGTAGGCTTGCGAAGTCATGATGAGCCGGTGCAGCGGCTTGAGCTTCCAGCCGTTTGTCACAAGCTGGCGCGCGAGCCAGTCGAGCAATTCGGGATGCGTCGGCCGGCTGCCCATGTAGCCAAAATCGCTCGGCGTATCCACGATGCCGCTGCCGAAATGGTAATGCCACACGCGGTTCGCGAGCACGCGCGGCGGGAGCGGATTTTCCGGCGAGGTGATCCATTTCGCCAAAGCCACGCGGCGCTCGCCCTCGGGCGCGGCGTCGTCGAGGCGGTAGGAAAATTTCGCGCCGTCGAAAACACTCAGGCTCGCGGGCACGACCGCATCCGCCGTGCGCTGCGGGCTGCCGCCGACGAAAACATGGAACGGCCCCGGCGCCTCGCGGTGCGTGCCGACCCACCACGTCGGCAGCGGCGGCACTTTCGCGATCGCCGCGTCCACGCGCGCGAGTTCCGCATCAATTTCCGCGAGCCGTTTTTTTTCCTCGTCCGGCACGAGCGCGAGCAGCCGCGCCTGCCGCCGCGCGGCGCTGATCGGCTGGCGGTCGCGCGAGCTTGCGACTTCGCGCCACGCCTTTCCGTCGAGCGAAACCTCGATGCGATATTCGCCGGGGAACATCGTGAGAAAATGATCCTCCGGCAATTCGTGCAGCCGGTCGCTGGAAAAAAAGATGCGGCTGATGCGCTCCGGCTTCGCGAGGAAAACGGTGAGCCGGTTGCCCGTTGCCTGCCAGCGTTCGCCGAATTTGCCGTCAATCGTGAGCATCGCGCCGTACGCGCCCGCGAGTTCCTTCGCCTCCTTCGCGCTGCCCTCGGCGCGCGCGCCGTTCGCGGCGAGCGCGACATTTTTCGGCGCAGCGTCGTCCGTCCACACCTCGAATTCATCGAGCCGGAAATTGCTCCGCTTCGCACTCACGATGTCCACGCCCTCGCCGATGAACTGCACATACATCGCCTCGACCGGCGCGAATTTTTCCTCCGTCCCGTACCGGCTCGCGCGCGGGCGCGGCCACGATTTTTCCGCCTCGGCCTCGCCGGCTTTGGCGAGCGCGGCGATCCGCTTTTCCACCTCCGCGCGTTCCTTCGTCAGCTTTTTCTTCGCCGCTTCGAGCGGATGCAGCGCGGCGGCGTGCGCCTGCACTTGCTCCGCCGTGCCGACACCACGCTCGCCATGCACGGTGCCCGCGAAGGTCGCGTACATGGCGTAGTAGTCCTTCGTCGCGAGCGGATCGAATTTGTGATCGTGGCAGCGCGCACACCCGAGCGTCACGCCGAGGAAGGCCTCGCTCGTCGTGCGGATCATCTCGTCCATTTGATCCGCGCGGATCTGCGCCGCGGCGACGGGATCCTGATTGCCGACATCGTCGTATGGCCCTGCGACCAGAAACGCGGAACCAATCTCCACGTCCGGCTGATTTTTCCCGATCACATCGCCCGCGAGATGCTCGCGGATGAACTGATCGAACGGCTTGTCGTCGTTGAACGATCGGATCACGTAGTCGCGAAACGGCCACAGGTTTTCGATGATCTGATTCCGCTCAAAGCCGCGGCTCTCGCCGAAACGCACGACATCGAGCCAGTGCCGCCCCCAGTGCTCGCCGTAGTGCGGGCTGGCGAGCAAGCGGGTGATGAGCTTTTCGATCACGCCGTCCGTTGCGGAGGAAGAGGGGGAGAGCGGGAGAGTGGGAGAGTGGGAGATGGCTGCATCTTTCTCCCTCTCTCTCCCTCTCCCGCTCTCCTTGTCCTGCCCCGCCGCCTTCGCCATTTCGCGCTCGAACTCCTCCACCTCCTCCGGCGTCGGCGGCAAGCCCGTGAGATCGAAAGTCGCGCGGCGGATGAAGGCGCGCGGCTCGGCGGGCGAGTTCGGCTGCAGATTTTTCTCCGCGAGCTTGGCAAAAATAAAACGGTCCACGGGATTCGCCTGCCACGCGGCCGGCGCGCCGTTCACGACCGGCGGCTCGTCGTGCGACAGTGGCTGGAAGGACCAAAAAGTTTTGTCCGCCTTCGCCTTTTCTTTGAGCACGAGCTTCTCCGGCCACACCGCACCCGCGGCGATCCACGAGCGCAATGCCTCCACTTCTTCCGGCGAAAGCGGCTCCCCCTTTTTCGGCATCTCCGGTTTTTTCCCGTCATGCGAAATCGCGCGCGTGAGGATCGCGCTCGCCTCGGGCTTGCCCGGCGCGAGATCGCCGCCGTCATCGCCGCCCGTGAGCAGCGCTTCGCGCGTCGTGAGGTCGAACCCGCCCTTCAGATTGTCCGGCCGATGACACGCGACGCACTTCGCCTCGAGCGCCGGCGCGACCTTCGCGCGAAAAATATCCGCGTCGGACGCGACCGCGCTCGCGATGCCGAGGAATGGAATGAGGGCTCTCAGGAGAAGCATGGCGTGAGGGAGTGCCACTGTGCGCGGGCCGGCCGGGTTTTCAATCCGGCGCACAGGGTTTTCTGCGAGCCCTCCGACTGAGCGCGCCGTCTCGAAAACGGTCGTTCATTTTGGCTGCACCGCAGGATTTTCCGGACGCGCGGTGAGTCGTCCGAAGTAGGCTTGGGACAAGGACGTCTTCATTTTCGCGTCGTAAGCAGAGAGCGCTTGGAGCGCGAGGTCGAACGAGCCGTAAACAAGATGCAGGATCACGGCCATCTTGAGCAGCTTTTCCGGCGGGAGCCCGTCGAGCGCCATGAAGTCCTTCACATAGACGGCATCGGCCCAGAGCATCTGGCTCAGCATCTAGTTCACATCGTTGTTCACGACCAGCGGCTGGAAGGTCCTCCCCGCGATTCCGGCGAATTTGTGAAAGACGAAGCCGCTCTTTCTCATCCGCTGATCCACCTCGGCAAAAAGCGGCTGACCCTTGTACATCGGCACAAATTCGACCTCCGTGTGGACCACCACCGCATCCGCAAGAACGTTCTCGGCACCTTTCATCACGTCCACCTCCGCGCCCTGCACGTCCAGCTTCAGAAAATCTGCGCCGGCGGCTTCCGGCAGGTCATCGAGCCGATGGGTTTGGATGCTTCCCTTCTTCACCACCCGCGTCAGGTTTTCCAGATTCTGGAACTTTGCGAGCAAGGCCGAGTTCGGTTCGTAGAGCGAGGAGGTCATCGGGTAATTGCACTCATGAAACTCCCTCTCGGTGCCATCACCGATGGCGTAAGGCAGGCAGGTGTGCGTGCTGCGTTTCATCGCGTTCAGCCGGTCGCATTCGGCCTGAACGCACTCGAACCCCAGGATGTGGGCGATGCCGGCTGCGACCAGCGACGCGTAAATGTCGTCCCCAATATTCATCGCGCCCACATCAATGACTCGGATTGCGGGATGCTTCGGAAGGATGTCGAGAATGTTGAACATTTTGGCTCTGGTGGAGCGGCGATGAAACAGGTTGCGCCCACCGACGCAAGCCGGGCACATGCGCCCCGGCGCTCGCGAAAAATGGAAGACGCGCGACCGAAACAGTTGCAAATCAAGTCTCGAAAAGCCCTGATAATTTTCCCCATGCCCACCGTCACCCACGAGCACGCTTTCAACATCGCGATGGAGCACCATGCCGCGGGACGTCTCGCAGAAGCAGAAGCGATCTACCGGCAGTTGCTCGCGATTTATCCGAACAACCCTGACATCTGGCACCTGCTCGGCGTGCTCGCACAGCAGGCGGGGAATCTGGACGGGGCGCTCCACCTGATCCAGCAGGCCATCGCGGCGAATCCGGGCAGCTTTGCCTACCACAATAATCTCGGGCTGCTGCTGACCAAACTGGGCCGCCGGGAGGAAGCCGTCGCCGCCTTTCAAAATGCCATCCGCCTCCATCCATCCGGCGCGGAGCCGCTCTACAACATGGGCATCACCCTGTCCGAATTGGGGCGCGCGGAGGAGTCCATCGGAGCTTACCAGGCAGCCCTGCAGCGGAATCCGAATCATGCGTCCGCAAAATTGAATCTCGGGTTGTCCCTCACCTTGTCGGGCCGACTGGACGATGCGCTTGCCCACTATCAGGAAGTCGTGCGGCAGGAACCGGCCAACGTCTCCGTCGCGGTGAATCTCGGGAATCTCCTGAAGGATCTCGCGCGACTCGATGAGGCCATCGAGATCTACCGCACCGCTTTGAAATACGAGCCGAACGACTACAATGTGCTCAACAATCTCGGCGTCGCGCTCAAGGACAACGGCGACATTGACGCCGGGCTCGACTGCTTTCGTCGCAGTCTCGCGCTGAGCCCCGGCCGCTCGGAAGTCCACAGCAATCTGATCTTCACCAGCTTCTTCAGCCCGGCGGTTTCGCAGGTGGAAATCGCGGGGGAAATGCGCCGCTGGAACACCATCCACGCACAGCCCCTGCGCCGCGAATGGCCGTCGCATCCGAACGATCCCTCCCCGGAGCGGCGGCTGCGCATCGGCTACGTTTCCCCGGACTTCCGCGATCACGTCGTCGGGCGCACGATGCTGCCGTGCTTCGAGGCGCACGATCGGGAGCACTTCGAATTCTTCTGCTACTCGGGCACCTCGGTCGCCGATCCAATCACGGAACGGTACCGCGCGCTTTCCGATGGTTGGTGCGACACGCAGCACCTTTCCGAAAATCAACTCGCCGAACAGATCCGGCGCGACCGGATTGACATCCTCGTGGACCTCGCGCTGCACACCGCGTTCAACCGACTCCTCGCCTTCGCGCGCAAACCGGCACCCGTGCAAATCACATGGCTCGGCTATCCCGGTGCCACCGGTCTCGAGGCGATGGATTATCGCATTTCCGATTCGTTTCTCGATCCCGTGGGCCAGGACAACGCGGGCTCCTTCGAGGAACCGATCCGGCTGCCGGACGCATGGTGCTGCTTCCGCCCGCCGGAGCATTCGCCCGAGGTCTCCCCTCTTCCGGCGGCCTCGCAGGGCTTCATCACCTTCGGATCCTTCAATAGCTTCGCCAAGTTCAACGAGCGCGTGTTCGGCCTCTGGGCGCAGATCATGGCGGAGGTGAAAAATTCGCGCCTGCTGCTCGTCGTGAAAGGACGCCATCAGGATGGAACGCGGCGTTTCTTCGCGTCGCGCGGCATCAGCGCGGACCGCTTGGAATTCCTGCCCTATTACGCGAGCCCGCCGTCCGCTGATGGCGCACCGCAGGCGCCACCTTACCTGCTGCGCTACCATCGCACCGACATCGCGCTCGATCCCTGTCCCTACAACGGCATGACCACGACGTGCGACGCGCTGTGGATGGGCGTGCCCGTGATCGCACTGATCGGCGTAACGACGCTCGGCCGCGCCTCGTTCAGCCTGCTCTCCAATCTCGGCCTCCCCGAACTCGCCGCGCCCTCGGAGAGCGAATATGGGCGGCTCGCCACCACGCTGGCACACGACATCCCGCGCCTTACCGAATTGCGTGCGACACTGCGCGACCGGATGAAAAACTCGCCGCTGCTCGACGCACCCCGCTTTGCGCGGAATCTGGAGGCGGCGTTCCGCGCAGCGTGGCAACGCCGCTGCCTGACGAAATGAACGCGCCGGGACCGGTGACGATTTCGCAGGCCATGGCCGTCGCCATCGGGCACCACCAAGCTGGGCGCCTCGCGGAGGCGGAGGCGATTTACCGGCAGGTTCTCGCAGTCGCGCCGAACCACCCCGATGCGCTGCACTTTCTCGGCGTCCTCGCCGCGCAAATGGGGCGCCATGATCTCGCGGTACAGATGATCCGGCAATCGCTCGCGCTCGCGCCGGACAATGCGGCGGCGCTCTCCAACTACGGCGAGGCATGCCGGAAACAGGGGCAGCTCGACGAGGCGATCGGCGCTTATCGCCGCGCAATTCGTCTCATGCCGGGGACGGCCGCAATTCAAAGCAACCTCGGCAACGCGCTGGCGGAACGGGGCGCAATTGATGATTCAGTCGCAGCCTGCCGCGAGGCGATCCGGCTCGATCCGAATTTTGCGGAGGCGTGGAGCAATCTCGGCAATGCACTGCGGGAAAAGGGCGCGCTCGACGAGGCCATCGCCGCGTGCCGCCGGGCGACCGAACTGAAGCCCGGCTACGCGGAGGCGCACGGCAATCTCGGCAATGCACTGCGCGATGCAGGCCTGTTGGACGCGGCAATTTCCACTCATCGCCGGGCGCTTTCGCTCAAGCCGCGAGATCCGATCCTGTTGAACAACCTCGCGGTGGCGCTGAACGAACGGGGGCTCAAAAGCGGACATCCCGCGCTGCAAGCCGACGGGCGTGTCTTTTCCACCGGCGGCGATCCGTCGGCCACCGTGGATGCGCGCCGGGAGGCGGTGCGGCGGCATCCGGATTCCGCCGACGCCCACGTCAATCTGGGCAACGCGCTGCTGATCGCGGAACTCCCTGGCGGTGCCGACGCATTCCGCCGGGCCATCGAATTGGACCCGACACACGCATCCGCCCACGCGAATCTCGCCGCGGCACTCCGAAAACTGGGCTTGTTCGAGGAGGCGCTCGCGCATGGCGAGCGCGCCGCCGCATCGGATCCGCGGTGCCCGATTATCCAAAACACGCTGGGAAGCATCTTGTCCGAATTGGGCCAGACGAAGGAAGCGGAGGCGGCTTTCCGCAAAGCGCTTGAGCTTCGCCCGGATTACGCGTCGGCAAAAAATAATCTGAGTGCCACCCTTGATGTCCTGGGTCAGCTCGACGAGGCCATCGCCACGTATCGGGAATTGCTGCGGCTCAAGCCCGACTACGCGGAGGCATGGAGCAATCTCGGCAACGCGCTCAAGGACGAAGGCCAGCTCGACGAGGCGCTGGCCTGCTACCGGCGCGCCATCGAACTCAAGCCCGGTGACATCACCGCCCACAGCAACCTCGTGTACGTCGCGCAGTTTCATCCGCACTACGGGTGCGCTGCCCTTGCCGGGGAGCGTGCGCGCTGGGCGCGACAGCACGCGACTTTCAACGAAACAATCACGCCTCACGCAAACTCGCCGGATCCCCGGCGCCGTCTGCGCGTGGGATACGTGTCGCCAGATTTCCGGGATCACGTGATCGGGAGAAATTTGCTTCCGCTTTTTGCAAATCACGACCGCGGCGAATTCGAGATCATCTGCTACTCGGGAACGGCACCGGGCGACGCGTTCACCGATCGCTTTCGCTCTCTCGCCGATGGCTGGCGCTCGACGCTGGGCGTGCCGGATGCGGACCTCGCGGCGACGATCCGGGCGGACGGCGTGGACATCCTCGTGGACCTCACGCAGCACATGGCGGGGAACCGGCTCGCGATGTTTGCGCGCCGGCCCGCACCCGTGCAGATCAGCTTCGCCGGCTATCCCGATGGCACGGGCCTGGAGGCGATCGGCTATCGGATCAGCGACCGGCATCTCGATGCCGGAGCGCCGTCGTCGCCTGCGGAGAAAGTGTTCCGCATTGACTCCTTCTGGTGCTACGATCCGTGCGGCGCGGACGTGGAGATCAATGAACTGCCGGCGCTTGCAAACGGCACGCCGCCAACTTTCGGCTGCCTCAACAACTTCTGCAAAATCACCGACGGCATGCTGGCGCTCTGGGCACGGGTGCTCACGCAGGTGGAAGGTTCGCGGCTGATGATCCTGAGTCCGGTGGGCAGGCATCGGGCGCGGATTCTCGAACTGCTGATGCGCGCAGGCGTGGCGGCGCACCGCGTGGAGTGGGTCACGTCGCGGCCGCGAAAAGAGTATCTTGAGTGGTACCGCCGGCTGGACGTGGTCCTGGACACCTTTCCCTACAATGGGCACACGACGACGCTCGACGCGCTCTGGATGGGTGTGCCAGTCGTCAGCCTCGCGGGAGAGACGCCGGTTTCCCGCGCGGGACTCAGCATCCTCGGTAACCTCGGCGTCCCCGAATGGGTGGCGCATTCGCACGATGAATTTGTGCGGATCGCGGTCGGGCTGGCGAATGATCTGCCGGCGCTGGCCCGCTGGCGCGCGACTCTGCGGGAGCGGATGGAAGCGTCGGTGCTGATGGATGCGCCACGCTTCGCGCGCAACATCGAGGCGGCGTTTCGTGGCGCGTGGGAAGCGTGGTGCGCGACTGCGGAATCAACCATGCCTCGGGTATGATGGCGCAATCGCCGCGGCGCGGTTCGTCGCTCCGCCCTCCCCGCTGATTTCTTTTTTGCCAAGGGCGGAGGGGCGTGCGGATATTCCCCGCACAATCCCACGACCATGAACCTCCCACGCACTTCCCGTCGCACTTCCCGCCGCACTTTCCTCCGCACCACTCTCGCCGCCGGCGTCGCGCCGATGTTCCTGCCGGGCCGGATCTGGTCCGCGGAGGTGAAGCCGAACGACAAACTTTCCATCGGCCTGATCGGCAATGGCAAAATGAATTCCGGCCATCTCGGCGACTGGCTGAAGCGCGCGGACACGCAGGTCGTCGCGGTA
>JBBQJR010000060.1:0-11459 GCA_038326125.1 Chthoniobacterales bacterium | reverse complement strand
AGTGAGAAAATCACCGATCTTTTCATTGGGATCGACGTTCGGAAAGAGGTCGCTGAGGCTCACTTTGAATATGCGGGCGAAATACAATTGTTGAAAGTCGCTCACATGCACCAGACGGCATTCAATCTTGGAGACCTGACTTTTGGCGCGCGACTTGGGAAGAAGTTCCTTCAACTCGACCCGGAGAACTTCCACCAGATAGTCGAGTTCAAAATCCAAAACGAATTTCAAGCGCGCCTCGAGTTTGGAAACATTGCTCCGCGAGATGTCCCAGCCGGCGCACTGCAATTTCGCGGCGAGCTTTGATTGGGACCACTGGCGGGCGTAGCGGAGTCGCCTCACTTGAGGCCCGATGATGTTGTAATATTTCATAAGTTTTGTGCCTTTCTTGGCGCAAAACTAGGGATCTTTTTTTGTAAAAGTGGCTCCGTATACGGAGCATCTTTTTGAGGACGATCCCGCAACATCGAGCGGGCTCCCCTCAGTCCGCGCGGCTCAGTCGAAGGCGTTCACCGGACCTTCAAACCAACCTCGGGGGATTCCCTCCTTTCCATCGTTCTGCGGAATCCGCCAACCCGAAAAAAGTAACCCAAAAAAGTAACCCGCCATGAAAACATGAGACTTTTCCAGACCAGTCGTGACCAAGCGACACCGCCCAAAAACCCATTTCTACAGAGTCAGCAGCAGGTGGGGCCAGTCCTGTCCAAATGAGTCCATTCCGCACTTTCGATTTAGGAAACCAGTGTTCTATCCGTTGAACTACGGGGACTAAAATGATGCCTTGCAGGAAGGTTCGCAGTTTCTCAATTCGGTGTTTCGGGCGGAGCAACCCACTCCAGTAACCCAATACTTTGGGAACTCAAATGCAAGCTGCGCAAACGCTCACGAAGGTTGCCGAATGTCTTAACTGAAATAATCACGGGACGTATTTTGCACTCCTCAAGATCCGCGGCAAGTAAATGAAGCGCTCGCTGAGAATGTCGGATGCTGCGAGGGGGCGTCGGCGGCTGGCAGAGCTTCGCGGAAAGGTGGGCGCGGCGCGGCGCGCTGCAAAAATATCGACGGCGCGCGCGCGAGAGGGAACCTTGCGCGCCCCGTGAGCCTCCGCACCACCGACTACGATTACACGCTTCCCGAGGGCCTCATCGCGCGCCATCCCACCGAGCGCCGCGATGGTTCGCGCATGATGGTGCTGCACCGTGCCGATCAGTGCATCGAGCACCGCATGTTTGCCGACTTCGCGACATTTCTCCGCGAAGGCGACCTCGTGGTGCTGAACGACACGCGCGTGATCCCTGCGCGCGCGTTCTCGGATGACGGGCGAATCGAGATGCTCTTCCTCGAACAACTCAGCGCGGAGCAGGCTGCATCGCCGTCGCTGAGCGCGGCGAAGACTTCACCTGTCTGGAAGTGTCTCGTGAAGCCGGGGCGCAAGATGCGCATCGGTGCACTCGTCCATGTCGGCGGCGTGGCGGGCGTCGTGCGCGGCATCGAGCCACAGGGGGAGCGGATCATCGAATTCCTCGGAGTCGTGGACCTCGACAAGCACGGCGAAATCCCGCTGCCTCCGTACTTCGAGCGCAAGCCCGAGCCCGAGGACAATGTGCGCTACCAGACCGTCTTTGCCCGCGAAGCCGGCGCAGTCGCTGCGCCGACCGCGGGCCTGCACTTCACACCCGAACTGCTCGCGCAGGTGCCACACGCATTCGTCACGCTGCACGTTGGCGTGGGGACTTTCCGCTCCGTGCTCGTGGACGATCTCGCGGAGCACCGCATGCACTCCGAGCGGTTCTCGATGAGCGCCGAGACCGCCGCCGCGTGTAATGCCGCGCAGCGCATCGTCGCCGTCGGCACCACGAGCGCGCGCGTGCTGGAGACGATCGGCCGCCCGCTGCGTGCGACCAGCGGCAGCACGGAAATCTTCATCCACCCGCCGTACGAGCCGCGCGTCGTCGGCGCGCTGCTCACAAATTTCCATCTTCCGCTGAGCACGCTGCTCATGCTCGTGAGCGCCTTCGCCGGGCGCGAATTCGTGCTGCGCGCCTACGCCGAAGCCATCCGCGAGCGCTACCGTTTTTACAGCTACGGAGACTGCATGCTGATCGTGTGACGCGGTCAGAAGCGTCTGCGTCACGGCTGCTCCGCGCGCCGCTCGCGGAAAAAGGCGCGCAGCATCTCCGCGCATTCCTTTTCGCGGACGCCGGGGGTCACCGCGCATTGGTGGTTCAGCTTCGGGTGCCGGAGCAGATCCACCACGCCGCCCGCGCCGCCGTCCTTCGGCGAGAGGCAGCCGAAAATGACGCGCCGCATCCGCACATGCACGAGCGCCCCGGCGCACATCGCGCACGGTTCCTTCGTCGCGTAGAGGTCGCATTCGTTCAGCCGCCAATCGCCGAGGACACTTTCCGCCTGCGTGATCGCGAGCATTTCCGCGTGCGCCGTCGCGTCCTTCAGCGTCTCCACTTGATTGAATGCGCGCGCGATGATCCGCCCTTCGTGGACGACCACCGCGCCGATCGGCACCTCCTCGCTCTCCCACGCGCGGTGCGCCTGCCGCAGGGCTTCGCCCATGAAATACTGGTCGCTGTGCAGATCGATGATTTCATCCATGTGGAAAGGGTGGCGAGATTTCGGTTGCGTGCCGGTGCGAATCGGTTATATCCGCCGCCCCTTTTTCAACCCAAACGGACTTATGTCGAAGATCATCGAGAAAATCATCAATTCGCAGCTGAAGTCGGATCGCAACGGCTTCAATGTCGGCGTCAGCATCTGCGTTCACACCATCGTCAAGGACGGGGCGAAGGAGCGGATTCAGAAGTTCACCGGCGTCGTCATCGGCCGCCGCGGGACGGCGATCAACGCCAGCTTCACCGTCCGCCGCATCAGCTACGGCGAGGGCGTCGAGCGCGTGTTCCCGCTGCATTCGCCGCGCATTTCCAAAATCACCGTGGAGAGCCAGGGCGCCGTGCGCCGCTCGAAACTGAACTACCTCCGCAACCGCACCGGCAAGGCTGCGATGGCGGTGAAGGACAAGGCGCGCGAATTGCCCGTGGCCGCGTCCACGGCGGCAGCGTAAGCGAGCCGGCAAATTTGCCATCCCGATGGCCTGCAGCCTCGCGCATGAGAATGGTCTCCGTGCGCGAGGCTTCGCTTTTGTGGCGGGCGTGGACGAGGCCGGGCGCGGGCCGCTCGCCGGCCCGGTGGTCGCGGCGGCGGTGATTTTGCCGGAGCGATTCCGGCACCGCCGCCTGAACGATTCCAAACAACTCAGCGCCGCGATGCGCGAGATCATCTTCGCGGAAATCACGGCGCACGCGAAAATCCGCTTTGCCTTCGCGATCGTGGAAGTCGCGGAAATTGACCGCATCAACATCCTCCGCGCGTCGCATGAGGCGATGCGCCGCGCCGTCGCGCAGCTCGATCCGCCGCCGCATCATGTGCTCATTGATGGCCTGCCCGTGCGCCCATTTGCCATTGAGCAGACTGCGCTCGTCGGCGGCGACGCGCTGAGCTTCAGCATCGCCGCGGCGAGCATCATCGCGAAAGTCACGCGCGACCGCATCATGGTCGAGCACTGCGCAAAATTTCCCGGATACGAATTTGCCCGACACAAAGGCTACGGCACGCCACAACATCTGGCCGCGCTGAAAAAACATGGGCCTTGTCCAATCCATCGCCGCACTTTTCTTCCCGTCCGCCAGGCGGAACTTGCGCTCTGATCCGCGGCACGCGCTCGGCCGCCGCGGCGAACGGCTCGCGGAAAAATTTCTGCGCAAGCACGGGTGCAAAATTCTGCGCCGGAATTTCCGCGCGAAGGGCGGCGGCGAAGTCGATCTCGTGTTGCGCGACGTCGCGGAAAACACGCTCGTCTTTGCCGAGGTGAAGACGCGCGTGTGCGGCGAGTTTGGCCGTCCCGCCGATGCGGTGGATCGGGCCAAGGAGGAACTCATCGCGCGCGGTGCCCGCGCGTGGCTGCGGCTGCTCGACCGGCCGGAGGTCGTGTTCCGTTTCGACATCGTCGAGGTGATCGTGGGCGAGGGGAGGCCGTACATCAACGTGATCAAAAGCGCGTTCATCCTCCCCGAGGAGCGGCACCGCTGAACGAGCGGCACCGGCGGAACACAGGCATCCTTGCCTGTGCGGCTCGCAGGCTTCCAGCCTGCACGGGCGGGGTCCGCAGGCGGGAAGCCCGCTGGCCGCACAGCCTGGAAGGGCTGTGTTCCGATTTTCGTGCTCGCCGACGGCAAGCGGCGCCGCGCGGAAATTTTTTGTCTCCAACAAGTTTCCACGCGCGGCTAAGCACACGCGATGAAAGAAGAAAACATCCTCGTCGTGCGCCGCGCGCTTTTCGATCAGCTCGGCGCGTTTCAAGGGCTCTGCTTCGAGGTGGATCGCTATCTCCCCGCGCTCCTCGCGCGCGAAAACAATTTCTTCACGCCGCGCGCTCCCGCGGAGCAAAATCCGGAGTTGAAGCAGATCATCCCGTACGTGCTGCTCGTCCACGACGACTCCATTTTCCACTATGTCCGCGGGAAAAAAGCCGGCGAGCAGCGGCTGGTCGCGAAGGGCAGTCTCGGCATCGGCGGCCACATAAATGACGGCGACGAGGGGCTCTTCGCGCTCGACCGCGAAGCCTACAACGTTGCCGTGCAGCGCGAGGTCGCGGAGGAGGTTTTCCTCGAGACGAAGTTCACGAATCACGTCGTCGCGCTGCTCAATGACGACTCGAATGAAGTCGGCAAAGTGCATCTCGGCGTCGTGCATATTTTCCGTCTGGAAACGGCCGCGGCCAAAAAGCGCGAGGCGATGATCACCGAGTCCGGCTTTCTCCCGATCGCGGAATTGCGCACGCGGCGCGACGCGCTGGAAACGTGGTCGCAGCTTTGCCTCGAAGGCATTGACCGCCTGCTCGCCGCCGCGCAGTAAAATCCAGCGCGAGAAATTTGCCGACGTTGGAACGGATTATAGAAAGTCGGAGCCGCGCGGAGCGGGAGGGAACACAGGCTTCCAGCCTGTACGGCCAGCGGGCTTCCAGCCTGCCGGTCGGCCTGCAGGCTGGAAGCCCGCTGGCCCGCACGGGCAGGGATGCCCGTGTTCCGCGGCGATCACACCGCGTGAACTGCCCTATTTCGGCCGCGGCCGCGGCTTGAGCTTCGGCCGCACGACGCGCGGCTTCTTGCGGCTCACGCGCATTTCGCCGAGCGCGAGCGCCATGAATTCCGCCTGGCTGTCGCGCTTCCCCTCGCCCTCGGCACGCGACACCTGCGTGTAGCCGCCCTCGGAATCGAGCTGCCACGCCTTCGTATTGTCCGCGAGCTGCCCGCCGAGAATCTGCGTGACGATGCGCGTGCGCAGCGCCTCGTCCTCGACGGGGGCGACGAGTTCGACGCGGTTGTAAAAATTCCGCGACATCCAGTCGCCGCTGCCCATGTACACCTCGGGCTTGCCGGCATTTTCAAAATAGAAAATCCGCGAGTGCTCGAGGAAGCGCCCGACGATGCTGCGCACGGTGATGTTCTCGCTCAGCCCCGGCACGCCGGGGCGCAGGCAGCAGATTCCGCGGACGATGAGATCAATTTTTACGCCGGCCTGCGAGGCGCGGTAGAGCGACTCGATGGTGTTCGCATCGCTGAGCGAATTCATTTTCACGATGATGCGCGCGGGCTTTTTCTTCTGCGCATTTTCCGCCTCGCGTTCGATGAGCGCCTGCACGCGCTGCACGAGATCGAACGGCGCGACGATGAGCTTCGTCATCGCGTGGAAGCGACCGTAGCCGGTGAGGAGATTGAAAAGATTCGTCGCGTCCTCGCCGATTTCCGGCGACGCGGTGAGGAGGCTGAGGTCGGTGTAAAGTCGTGCGGTGGTCGGGTTGTAATTGCCCGTCGCAATGTGGATGTAGCGGCGCAGGCGGTCCTCGTCCTTGCGCACGACGAGCGTGATTTTCCCGTGTACCTTGTGGCCGACGAGGCCGTACACGACATGCACGCCGGCGGCCTCGAGGCGCTTCGCCCACTCGATGTTGTTCGCCTCGTCGAAGCGCGCCTTCAGCTCGGTGACGGCGGTGACTTGCTTGCCATTTTCCGCCGCCTGCATGAGCGCGCCGACGATGCGCGCATCGCCGCCGGTGCGGTAGAGCGTCTGCTTGATCGCGAGGACATTCGGATCGCGCGCGGCCTGTTCGAGAAAATCCACGACGGTGCCGAAGCTCTCGTACGGGCTGTGGATGAGCACGTCGCGGCGACGGATGGTCGTGAAGAGCGAAGTGCGATCGCGCACCGCGGGCGCGGAGGGCGCATGGAAGGGCGCGTCGCGCAACTCGGGCGAGTGCGCGCCCTCGTAGATCGCCATGAGCCGCGTGGGATTCACGGGGCCGTCAATGATGAAAAGGTCGTCCTCGGTGAGGCCGAAATTTTCCAGGAGCAACTGCCAGATCGGCTGCGGGCACGCCTCGTCCACCTCGAGCCGCACCGCTTCGCCGCGGCGGCGGTTGCGCAGTTCCTCCTCGACGGCTTTGAGCAAATTGCCGGCGTCAATTTCATCCACGTACAGCTCGCTGTTGCGCGTGACGCGGAAGCACCACTGGCCGCGGATTTTTGTGCCGGGAAAAAGATCGCCGAGATAGTGGCCGATGAGCACGGCGAGGAAGACGAAATCCATCGCACCGTCTTCGCGCGGCAGGCGCACGAGCCGCGGCAGGACGCGCGGCACCTGCACGACGGCGAGGCGCGAGGCGGTGTCGCCGTCCTGCTCAAGGTCGAGGCTCACGCCGATGTTGAGCGACTTGTTCAGGATGTGCGGGAAGGGATGCGAAGGATCGACGGCGAGCGGCGTGAGCACCGGACGGACTTGCGCGCGGTAGTATTCGTCGAGCCACTTGCGATCCGCTTCCTTCAGCTCGCTGTATTCGAGAAAACGGATGCGCGACTTGGCAAGCTGCGGTCGCAGTTCGCCGCGCCAGAGCCGGTACTGATCCTCGACCATGCGGCGCACGCGCTTCGTCACGAGGCGGAGAATTTCCGCCGCGGTGCGTCCGTCCATGCTGCGCTGCGCGACGTCGCTTTCCATCTGCTGCTTGAGGCCGGCGACGCGCACTTCGAAAAATTCGTCGAGGTTCGAACTGACGATGCAGAAAAATTTCACGCGCTCGAGCAGCGGGTTTGCGGGGTTGCCGGCCTCGGCGAGGACGCGCTGGTTGAATTCGAGCCAGCTCAGTTCGCGGTTCAGGAAAATGTCGGGTGGAAAGTCAGTCATGTCTCGTGGGCGGCTCCGCCGCGTTTTTCAAGCCTGCCAGCCCGCGCCCCCGCCAGCAAGCGCGGCAACGTGACCTCGCTCCGCGAAGCTGCGGGGAGCGCAGGCGGCCCGTCTGCGGTTCCAGGCGGCCCGCCGGGAACACGGCAGACTGGGACGGATCATCGGAAAGCAAGAGTTGGGCGACTTTTTCGGCAAAGGCGCGCTGCACGACGTCCGGATGTTTGCGGCGGGCCGCCGCAAACCACAGGCGGGCCGCCTGTGCTCCCCGCGCTGGCGTGCCCCATCGTCACGGCGGAGAAATTTTCCGCCTCGCAAATTTTCCTCGCCGACGAACGGAGCCCAACTTCAGCGCGCGCGCGGGCGCGCTGCTTGCAGCGCGCGCGGCCACCGTGGTAAAGCGCGCGGATGCTGTCCGAACATTCGTCCATGAAATTGCGCGACCCGATCGGGCTCCGGAAGGGGCGGCTGCTCGAGGACATCGTGCATGAGGAAATCGCGGCCAAGTCCTACAAGCATGATCTCCGCGAGACGCAGCTCGAGCTGCTCACATGGCAGCGGCGGCTCACGGAGACGAAGAACAATGTGATCATCGTGCTGGAGGGGCCGGACGCGGCGGGGAAGGGCGGCGCGATCAAGCGGCTCGTCGAGCGGCTCGATCCGCGGCTCGTGCGGGTTCACTCGACGGTGAAGCCCTCGAGCGACGAGTACGAGCGGCATTACCTGTGGCGTTTCTGGGCGCGGATTCCGGAGTACGGGCGGATGACGGTCTTCGACCGATCGTGGTACGGCCGCGTGCTCGTCGAGCGCGTCGAGGGATTTTGCGGACCGGCGGAATGGAAACGCGCGTATCGCGAGATCAATGAATTCGAGCGGCAGCTCCTCGACGACGGGACGATCCTCCTTAAATTTTTCCTCTTCATCACGAAGGACGAGCAGCTCGCCCGGTTCAAGGCGCGCGAGGCGGACCCGTACAAGCACTGGAAGATCAGCGACGAGGACTGGCGCAACCGCCGGCACTGGAAGGAAAATGTGGAGGCCGCGCAGGACATGCTTTTCAAAACCTCCACCGAGCGCGCGCCGTGGCATGTCATCGGCGCGAACTACAAGTGGCACACCCGCGTGAAAGTCGTGCATGCCGTCGTCGAGGCGCTCGACAAGGCCAGGCTGCGCGACTCTGCGCTATGAGGCTGGCGGCGCTGGCAGTGGCCGCCGTGCTTTTCACGGGTTGCGAAAAACAGGACGCGGCGCGCGAAGCCGTGGACCTCGGCGACAAGCGGGCCAAGCTCGGCGCGTACAAGGAGGCCGTGCGCGCGTACGAGAGCGCGCTCGACGGCACCGCGAAGACCGCGGAAGTCCACTACAAGCTCGGCGTGCTCTACGACGACAAGCTCAAGACGCCGCTCGCCGCGATCCACCATTACGATCGCTATCTCGAACTTGCCCCGGCCGGCGGACGCGCGAAGGAAGCGAAGACCGCGCGCGCGGATTGCGACAAGCGGCTGAACCTCGCGCTGAAGGACACCGGCCTGATGACCACCGCCGAAGCCGCGCGCCTGCGCAATGAAAACGAGCGCCTGCGCAAAGATCTCGCCGACAGCCGCGCTGCAAAACCGACACCGCCGCCGCACGCCGCGGGCGCGGGCGCGGGCGGTACGGATAAGATGACGCCCGGCGCGCGCACGCACGTCGTGGAGAAAGGCGAGACGCTGGCGTCCATTTCATTCAAATACTACCGCAACCGCGCCAACGCCGGGAAAATCAAGGACGCGAATTTCAATCAGCTCGGCGGCAAAGACATCATCCGCGTGGGCATGTCGCTGATCATTCCGGATCTGACGAAGAAGAAAAAGTAGCGCGCTGGGAGGGGCGACTTCCGAGTCGCCCGCGATCCGCGGCGCGCTGCGCCGCCGTCGTGTGAGTGGTGCAACTTTGTTCGCGGCGACTCAGAAGTCGCCGCTCCCAGCGTCCACTCTTGCCGATGCACCGCGGCCTCGCTATGCCGCGCCGCCATGACCATCATCGATCACGAGTTCACCGACATTGCCACGCCGAGCGGCGCGATGCGCACGCACATTTTCCGCCCCGCGGCTCCGGGAAAATATCCCGCCATCTCGCTCTTCTCGGAAATTTTCCAAGTCACCGGCCCCATCCGCCGCACCGCCGCGATGTTCGCGGGCCACGGATTTCTCGTCGCGGTGCCGGAGATTTTCCACGAATATGAACCGGTCGGCACGGTGCTCGGCTACGACAGCGCGGGCGCGGATCGCGGCAACTGGTGCAAGCAGGACAAGCCGCTCGCCGCCTACGATGCGGACCTCGCCGCACTGCGCGAGTTTTTGAAATCGCACCCGAACAGCACGGGCCGCCTCGGCTCCGTCGGCATCTGCATCGGCGGGCATTTGAATTTCCGCAATTGCTTCAGCCCGGACATCCGCGCGGGCGCGTGTTTTTACGCGACGGACATCCACAAAATCGAAAGCCACAAACGCGGCCTCGGCGCGAACATGGCCGACGACACGCTGGAGCGCGCACGCCGCGGCGACATCAAGGGCGAGTTGCTCATGGTCTGGGGCCGCCAGGATCCGCACGTTCCATTCGAGGGGCGGATGCAGATCCGCCGCGCGCTCGAGGAGGGCGGCATCAATCACCAGACCCTCGAGGTGAATGGCGCGCACGCCTTCCTCCGCGACGAAGGCCCGCGCTACAATCCCGCGCTCGCCCGCCAGTGCTACGGCCTCGCGATCGAACTCTTCCAGCGCCGGCTCGGCGAAGGTGATCTGCCCGCAGCAGCGGTCGGCGCGGGCGAGACGAAGCATTGAGGCCCGTCACGCATTCCGGCAGCGTGCTGCGTTGGCAACGCTTTGCTCGGTGATGGCTCAATTTCAAAAATCGAGGTCATTCTGAGGGAGCCTAGGCGACCGAAGAACCCCGTCGAAAACAGGAACGGCGAGCGGACATCATGGAGACTCATCTGCAATTCCACGGGATCCTTCGAGTCGCCTAGAGCCTGTACGGAACTTCATTTTGCAGCAGGGCCAAAGGCCCGGAACAAGCCAGCCCAGGGCAACGCCCTGGGAAATGGAAAGAAGAAGGACAAAGCCCTGAAGGGGCGCGGCAAGCTTGTGACGCCCCTTCAGGGCTTTGCCCGAATACCACCGGCAACCCAGGGCTGCGCTCGTGCCTCGCTTGCCCTGGGCTGGCTTGTTTGCACACCTTTGGTGCTCCTCACAGACTGAATTCAAAGTTCCGTACAGGCTCTAGGCTCCCTCAGGATGACTCGCGTTCATGGAGCCACCACCGATTGCGCACGGCGCGTGCATTCCACACAAAACCTGCGTAAGCACTCCGCCATGCCGTCCTTTCAAAAAACGCTCTTCGTCAATCCTCCGTCGTGGCAGGGCTTCGATGGCGGCGCGGGATCGCGGTATCAGGCGAAGCGCGAGATTCGATCGTTCTGGTATCCGACTTGGCTCGCGCAGCCCGCGGCGCTCGTGCCGGGATCGCGGCTCGTGGATGCGCCGCCGCACGATCAGACGAAGGACGACATTTTGAAAATCGCGCGCGACTACGAAGTCGTGGTCATCCACACGAGCGCGCCGACTTTGCGCGGCGATGCGTCGCTCGCGGAGTCGCTGAAATCGCAGCAGCCGGGACTTTCCATCGGCCTCGTCGGCGCGCACGCGGCGGTGCTGCCGGAGGACACGCTGCGGGCGAGCGAGGCGATTGACTGGGTGGGGCGCAAGGAATTCGACTTCACCTGCCGCGATGTCGCGGAAGGATTGCCGCTGGAAAAAATCGCGGGGCTCTCGTTTCGCCGCGACGGAAAAATCATCCACAACGCCGAGCGCGAACTCATCACCGCGATGGATGAACTGCCGAGCGTCATGGACGTTTACCAGCGCGACCTCGACATCGAGCGCTACGACATCGGCTACCTGAAGCACCCGTATGTCTCGCACTACACGGGCCGCGGCTGCCCCGCGCAATGCACGTTCTGCCTCTGGCCGCAGACCGTCGGTGGGCACAAATATCGTGCTCGTTCGCCCGAAGCCGTCGCCCGCGAGATGGCACACGCGAAGGAACTTTTTCCGCAGGTGCGCGAGTTCTATTTTGACGACGACACGTTCACCGCGTACCAGCCGCGCGCTCGGGAAATCGCGCAGCACCTCGGCAAGCTCGGCATCACGTGGAGCTGCAACGCGCGGGCC
>JBBQJR010000059.1:0-11642 GCA_038326125.1 Chthoniobacterales bacterium | reverse complement strand
GCCCATCGTGTGATGATCGTTCCTTCCAAGTGGAACGAACCCATCGCCATCGCGGCGCTGGAAGCCATTGCCTGCGGATGCGTGGTGATTGGGAGCGAAGGCGGAGGGCTTGCCGTCACTATCGGCCCCTGCGGGCTGACTTATCCCAATGGCGATCCTGGCAGGCTGGCCGAAAGAATACTTGCTGTGCTCCGCATGGAAAAGCTCGACAGCATGACTGACCCCGCCGCGGCCCACTTGGAACGCTACACGCCAGAGCGGGTCTGTGCGGAGTACCTCGAGGAGATTGAACATGCCCACCGCGATTTTGCCAAACCACGGCGGTAGAAAATCATCCAATGGACAGTTGCAACACCCCTGGCGCTTTGGCATGTGTGCGCCCTCCTCGCCGCCTCCGATAAAATGCCTCCGCCAGCCATGAACGAAGTCCAACTCCAGCGGGAATACTACGCGAAAACTGCCGCCACCTACGACACCGGGCATGTGAGCAACGATGCGGATCCGGAGCATGCCATCGCACTCTCCGCGCTGGTTGGGCTCTCATTCCATTATGGCTTGGATTCATTCCTCGATGTCGGCTGCGGCACCGGGCGCGGCATCGGCGAAATACTCAAGCGGCGGCCCGAGGCACGCGTGATGGGAGTCGAACCCGTGGCCGAACTCCGCGCCGTCGCCATCGCCAAAGGAATCGCGCCGGCGCTGCTGGCCGAAGGTGACGCAACAAAGCTTGCCTTTGCGGATGGTGCGTTCGATTGCGTGTGCGCCTTTGGAATCCTGCATCACATCCGGGAGCCGCGGCTGGCTCTGGCTGAAATGATGCGCGTGGCCAGAAAGGCAGTCTTCATCTCCGATCTGAATAACTTCGGCTGCGGCTCCATCCTTCAAAGAATCGTGTCGCAAACGATCAATGCGCTCGGCCTATGGAAGGCGTTCCAGTTCCTGATGACCAAAGGCAAGGGATATAAAGTCTCCGAGGGCGACGGCATTCACTATTCTTACTCCGTCTATGATGACTGGCGCTGGCTTTCACGCCAATGCGCCGAAGTCCATGCCATCAATACCAAGGGCCGCGGCGTCAACCCCTATCGCACCTGCTCCCACGTCGCGCTCCTCGGTGTGAAGAAATAGCCCGGCCAGGCGCTGCTGCCTGGTGCTGTTTTTGAAGGAGGACGACAGTTCGATGGAATCAGTGTGGACGGATGCGCGGCCATCCTTCCTGCCCGCCTTGGTCAGGTGCCGGAGTCCGATGGGACAACGGGTTTAGGAGCGCGATGTGAGCCTGGGGTGGAGATTCGGCGCAAATATTTTCTAGCAGGAATCTCCACAAGGTAGTAGAGCGCGCACGCTAAAAGCAATATCAGACCAATGTGGGTGAAAAGCACGAGCAAGCGCACGGCAAACGGTGAATTCACATAATGGTCGAATGGGAGCAGAACCTTGATGAGCCTCAGTGCGATGGCATGACTCATGTAGAGGGCATAAGATACTCGGCCGAGCCATAACGCGGGCAAAGTGGAACAAAACTTGGAAAGCAAAGAGGTCTCGGAGGTTAGTCCAAGCAAGAGCATTGGAAAAAGCAAAACGATGCCAGCAGACGCCAACGGCAAGACCGTCGGTTGAATGGACAGCAAAGCGGCCAGAATCACGAAAATGGCAGAGGAATATCGCTGGCAAAAGCGGGTCATTCTTCCGTGGTGCAGGTACACATTAAGGAACATGCCTCCGGCAATGAACTCGCACGAAACCTGAAGCAACGGGGCATACGCTTTGAGCGGCGTCAAAACCCACAGCCAAAGTGAGAGCGTGACATATGCGATGACGAGGGAAGACACGACTCCCCACTTCAATCTGAGCAAATACGACACGGCAGGAAAAATACCCAGATAGGCAAACCACTCGGCGCTGATTGACCAAGCTGGATAATTCCACTGCGCGTTCTCGACGAATGGCAATGCTTGAGTGAGCGTCAGTTGAAACGGAAGTCCGGAAAGCGGGTAGTTTCCGGACAAAGAGACGCCGCGATACTTCCCAAGCGCAACCAATAATCCCAAAAAGCAGAGGGTTGCGAGGTGATTTGGGTAAATGCGCGCAAGCCGCAACCACAAAAAATGCAGATGAGCTTTTAAGCTGAGCTCCTTGTCCCCGGCGCGATACACGTAGCACAGGATAAAACCACTAAGGATGAAAAAGAGATCGACGCCCAAATGCCCGCGTGCTGCCAGCGCGGCCCATGGACGCAAAGCTGGAAGCAGCAGAACCCACGCGCCATAGAAATGCGCGAACACCACCAGACTCGCTGCAAAACCACGAATCCCTGTAAGAGGGCGTAATTCATGGCTGTCGGCGGCTCGATTGGGGTGTTGCATAGGTCACTCCAGCGGCGCGGCGACGAAACGCCCATAAATCGCCACGAGCGCGGTTGCATATCCGTCCTTGGTAAGTCCGCGCCCGACTGACTGCCGGTATTTGTTCCGGTCTTCGGCGAGAAACTCTTCGATCTGCCGGCTCATCACTTCCGGATCATATGAGAGCAGCTTGCCGTTCACCCCGTCGGACAAGGTCATCTCCGAACCGTGAAACGGAGTCAACAGTACCGGGAGACCCATGGCCGCAGCCTCCAAGGCCACGAGTCCATAAGTCTCGAAGTATGATGGAAAGATGAGTGCGTCGCTCGCGGCGAAGTAGTTTTCCACCGCCGCCTGGTTGCCGACAAAGGTCATCCAATCACTCCAATCGGGGGCGACACTTTCCAGATCGGACTGCAGGGTCGAAATCATCTCGGGCGTGCCTCCCACGACGAGGAAATGCAGGTTCTTGTTCCGGCCCGCGGCCCGCAACTTGGATAGCGCCGTGACGGCCAGCCAAAAGCCCTTGCGCTTGTAATGACCGTAGCTGGCGAAAACAAGGACGATGTCCCTTTCACCAAAGCCCAGTTGGTGGCGGAAGATCGTTCTTTGTCTATTCCGCACCGTGATGTTGAACCGAGTTTCATCGTAGCTATTCGGGAGCGTCTCCACCTTCACCCAGGAACATGCGCGGGTGCGGACCTCGTCCGCGACGGAGTCCGAGACGGCGAGCGCAAGGCGAAGCGACGGACTCCACCACTGGAGCCGCTCTGCACTCACCCCGATCAGCACGAGCGGGTAGCGCACCACATCGCGCCACCCGGAGAGGCCGATGCGAAGCTGCGTGCGCGCCCAGATGCAGTTTAGGAAATGGACGGAGGTGACAGTCGCCCCGAGGTAGGTGCCGCAGGTGGCGTGGATAATCGTCGCAGGCCGCGGGGTGCGACACAGCCAAAGCCAGAGCCCGTAAAGGTTCACGGCGAGCGTAAAGTAGAGCAGTTCGAACGGACCGAGCCAGCGCGGCGCGCGGAAAAACGTATGCGCGACGTCTTCACGCGGTGCGTCCGACCGCAGGCACCAGGCCTTGATTTCCCAGCCTTCCGCCCGGAGACGCGGGAGCGCGTAAAGCAGGTGCCGCATCGTGGGGCTGCGGTACTCGAGGTGCGCGTCAATCCACAGCACGGTCCGGGGACAGGAATTCATCGCGCGCGGAAGATCGTGACGGGCAGCCCCGCTGCCGAAACAGCACCCTTGTTTGGCTGTCGGAAAGTTCCATTCATTCCAGTGATAATCGAAAGAAGCTCTCCCAGCCTGCGGCGACCCGGTCGTGCGTGAAGTGGTCCAAAACCCGATCGCGCTGCCTGGCACCCACGGCCCGGGCACGCCCGGGAGTCTCAATCAACGACAAGATTAATCTGCTCATTGCCATGACATCACCCTCCGGAAAGATGAGCTCTCCATCCCCGATTACCTCGGGAATCGCACCGCAGTCGGAGCCGATGGTGGCCACGCCGCACGACATGGCTTCGATGAGCGTGTGGCCGAACTGTTCCTTCCACCATTTTCGCGGGCCTGACATCGTCCGGCTCGGCTGGACTAACAGGTCCACGAGCCGAAGAAACTCCGCGATCTCAGGATAAGTGCATGGC
The DNA here is from genome assembly GCA_038326125.1 of Chthoniobacterales bacterium. GTDB lineage: Bacteria > Verrucomicrobiota > Verrucomicrobiia > Chthoniobacterales > Chthoniobacteraceae > SXWH01. The sequence continues at coordinate 7,648 of JBBQJR010000059.1, read as the reverse complement.
GGCATCGCGATGATGTTCGAGCCGCTGTGCATTCGTTCCTGGATCTTTGTCTCCAGCGGGCCGGTGCCCATGATGAACAATCTCGCATCGCACCCGCTGCGCTCAACAAGATCGAAGGCGGCGAGCAATTCGAGAATTCCTTTTTCGGGGGTCAGGCGCCCGCAGAATGCGATGAGGAACGCGTCCGGCGGAAGTTGCCACCTTCGGCGTCCAGCCGTCCTCGCCTCCGCGGAAAGTGGTGAAAAAATATCCGGATCGACTCCGAATTGCGGGAGACAGCCCACCTTGTCCGCCGGGGTGCCGCACCTCCGCATGAGCGCGACGGCCTCACGGTTCCCGCCGATCACGAAGTCCGAAGTCCAGGCGGCGAGCCGGTAGATGATATGCAAGACCATGCCTCTCCAGCCGCCCCGCAGAATGTTTTCCCAAGTGAATTCACCAAACTTCGCCCGCCGCTGGAATACTGATTTTAACAGCCAGCTTTGCCATCGGAGCACCCCCCAAGGCTCATTTTCCACGAGGATCAAATCGTAAGTCCGTTTGCGAAAGACCGAAGACAGGCCGCGGTACCAGCACCGCGTGCCGCCTTGCTGCACCCCTCCGACCGGCAGGCCGATGAGACGGTAATTTTTGCTTGGGGCGGCGTCGGTGGTCTCAGTCCAGCCGAAGCCCCCGCATTCCTGCGCCGTCACGCAAGTGAGGTCGAAGTGGCCAGCCAGCAGGTCCAGTTTCTTGCGGTGCTCACGGATGGCGTAGGCTGTCCCGATGATCAAGATGCTGGGTTTCATCGTCCCGTCGGACCGGCGCGGGCGGGACTGTGGATGGCGCAGGTCGTCCCGGTGACGTGATAAATCGCACGGCCGGTCTCGGCGACCACGCGGTCGAGTGCCTCGGGCACGCGGATGCGGTGAGTCACGGGAATATTCACGCGGTAATCGTGCCAGACGATGCACCCCGTGGGACTCACGATCTGCAGCGCGAGGCGCGAATCGGCGAGGGCGTCGTCGAACGTGTGCGAGCCGTCCACGAAGATGAGATCGTATTTATCCTCGGCCAGCAACACGGGGCCTGCCGCCGCAAAGCTCCCGGTGCGCAGCTCCACTCCGGGCTCGCGGAGCAGGCGCGACCGGTAGGGCGATTCCACGGGGCTCACATCATAGCTCACGAGCGTCGCGGCGGGGCAGTTCAGCTTCAGCGCGCAGGCGGTGCGGGCGCGGAAAGTGCCGACTTCGAGGATGCGCCGCGGCGTCGTGCTCCGCGCGAGGCTGAGGAGAAAAAGGAGATCCGCTCCCGGCGCATCCAAGTCTGCGCAAAGCGGCGACGCCATCGGGATCACGATGTCCTCGTCGAACGTCACGAGACCTTCGGGCGCGATCTCGGGCAGGTTCAGCCGGCCAAAATTGCAGAGCACGCGGTAGGCGGCTTCGACGAGTGGCGATCGTTTGACGGCATCGGGAATGAACATGCGGAACTTTGGGAAAATGAGGTTGGGGAAAAAATCAAACGGCCTGTGCGGAAGCTGACCGTCGGCACCAGAAGAATGCCATCGTCCACGCCCAGCCGCAGACCTTCACGAGAAACAGAATGCTGCCGAAAAGGAATCCGTATTTGTAGGCATGGTACCAGAATTGGCCGCGGAGGAAAAAGGCCGACTTCCGCCGGAAAAAAGTCTGGCGGACGAATGCCGCCCATCGCAGTTCCGAGACGCACATCGTGCCGCGGAGCGAGGAGACCGAAATTTTATCCAGCAAGGTCACGCGCGCATCGCGCAAAAGGACGACCCGGTAATGCCGGCGTTTGGCCAGCAGGGTGTAGATGCCATCCGCGCCGTAGTGCGGCAGCCGACGCTCGTCCGGGAAGCCAATCTCCGCGCAGATGGTCGCGGGCAGCCCGACGCAAAAGCCGCTCAGCCCGTCCACTTCCGTCACGCGCTCGCTGGCCGTCACGGCCTTGCGTTGTCGGAACGCGGTCTGCACCGGCACGTCCCCGCCCTCGGCAAAGCACGAAGCCCCGCAGATCGCGCGCGGATTTTGCTCGAGAAAATCGAGCATGAGCGGGAGCGCATCCGCGTCCGGCCGGCAGTCGTCGTTCAGCCAGAAAAGAAACGCAGCTCCCTCCGCCAGCGCGTGCCGCATCCCGGCGACGATGCCGCCGGTCCAGAAAAGGTGGCCGTCGCCGCGCACGAGGATCACGTCGGGAAATTCCGCAAGGATCGCCTCCGCGGTGCCGTCGGTCGAACCGTCGTCCACCACGATGACTCCGAACTCCGCCGGCAACTCCGCAGCGCGCAGCACGCGCAGGCAGCGCAGCGTGATCTCGCGGCGATTGTGGACGGGGATGAGGACGGCGGCGCGCATGGGGCTGCTGGCCGCGCAGTCTGTCCACCGCCCGCGCGAACTCAAGCTCCCCGCTGGGAGGGCTTCGCGGCAGTGCCGGAAAAATACTGGCGGCGACGGCAGGGTTCGCGAGACTCGCGCGGTTTTCAAAAGCCCGATGCCCCTGCACCCACCCGTCCGCCTGCTTTCGGTCTTTAACCGCTATCTCGAATCCGGCGGCGAGGAAAAGGCCGTGGCGCAAATCTCCGGCCTGCTCGCACAGACGATGGAAATCCGCGAGTGCATCTTCGAGAGCGCCGAATGGCAGGGTGCCGCCGCGCCGCCCGCGTGGCGGCAGGCACTCCTGATGATTCGCAATCCGCGCGCGCTCGCGCAACTGCGCGCGGCGCACGACGCGCTGCGGCCGGATGCGTGGCTCGTGCACAACGTTTTTCCGGTCGGTTCCGCGGCGATCTATCGCGAGGCGCTCCGCCTGGGCGTGCCGGTGATCTACTGCATTCACAATTTCCGCCCCTTCTCCGTGAACGGTTATTTGTGGGCCGGCGACGCGATCGCGCCGGGCGGCCTGCGGCAAAATTTCTGGCGGGAAATCCGCGCCGGCGCGTGGCAAGATTCCGTCCTGAAGACGGCGTGGTTTGCGTTCGTGCTGAAATTGATGCACCGCCACGGGTGGTTCCGTGCGGTGAAATCGTGGGTCGCGATTTCGGATTTCATGCGCGAAAAATTCATCGAGGCCGGCGTGCCCGCGGCGGATATTTTCACCGTGCGGCACGCGTGGCGGGCGATGCCCGAAGCGCCCGCGGCACCCGCGGCGCAGGATGGCGACTACTGGCTTTTCCTCGGCCGACTGATCGCGGCCAAGGGCATCGCGGTGCTTTTCGAAACTTGGAAAATCCTCCGCGCGCAACTCGGCGAGCGCGCGCCGCGGCTCGTGATCGCCGGCGCGGGGCCGATGGAAACCGAGGTCCGCGCCGCCGTGGAAAATAACCCGAGCGTGGAATTTCGCGGCCTCGTGAACGGCGCGGAAAAGCACGCGCTCCTCGCGGGTTGCTGCGGCGTGCTCGCGCCCTCGCTGTGGTGGGAACCGCTCGGGCTGGTGACGTACGAGGCGTACGATTTTGCCAAGCCGATGCTCGCCGCGCGCTCCGGCGGGCTCACGGAGACAGTCGTGCATGGCGAGACGGGATTTTTGCACGAGCCCGGCGATGCCGCGGAACTCGCCCGGCAAATCCTCGCGCTCGAGGCCGCGCCAGAGCGGCGTCTCGCGCTCGGTCGCGCCGGTCGCGCCTGGCTGCTGGCCCACACCGGTGAGGCCGAGTGGCTGCGGAAGTTCACGCAAGTCGTGGAGCACGCCGTGCGCGCGGAGGTTGAGAGCGCGCCGCATTTTTTTTGATCCCCGCCGCGACGTTTCTGCGAATAGGGTGCGCGATGCAGAAATTCAAACAGCTCATCCGTGCCGTGGGACTCCCGATTTTCCGCGCGCTCGGCAGCACGATCGTGGATGCGGAGACGGGCGTGCGGCTGGGGCGCGCATTCTTATTTTGCTGGCGCGGGAGGATCAAAGTGATCGGCTTGGACACGCCCGTGCGCCCCGTTTTTCTCCCGCAAAAACGACTGACGTATTGGAAGCAGGAACTCGGCTTCACGAGGTATCCGGCACCGGATTTCCCGCGCTGTGGAAAGGACGCTTAACGTCATCCTCACGCACCAGCCCCCGCCCTGTGTGGCGCGGATGCTGGCGTGGTGGGCGGAGTTCGTGCCGCCCGGCGATGTGCTGCTCGCCTGCGGCGGATCGGAGGAAGATTTTCGTGGCGTGGCACACGCGCAAAAATTTTTGGCGGTCGATCGGCGCCTGCGCACGCGGGATCACCAGCGCGAACGGCAGAGTTACACGGCGATTTTTCGCGAGGCCTCGGCGTGGATGCGCGGGCGCGATTTCACCCACGTGCATTTTTGCGAGTATGATCATGTGCCGCTCGTGCCGGACTTGAACGCCCGCCAAGTTGCCCGGCTCGTTGCGGAAGATGCGGATGTGCTCGGCTGCCGCGTGCTGCGCGTGGATGGCACGAGTGACCCGCACTACCTCTTCCATGCGGGTGCTGCCGCCTTCCGCGAGTACTGGAAAAGCATCTCCTGCCGCGCCGACGCCGCCGTCGTGCTGGGCATGTTCGTCACGGGCTCGGTGTGGACACGCGCCGCCTTCGACGCCGTGGCCGCTGTCGCGGAGCCCTTTCCGATCTACCTCGAAATTTTCGTCCCCACGCTCGCGCATCATCTCGGTTTCCGCCTGCGCGACTTGCCGGATCAAAATCCATTTGTGCGCAACCTCGGCGAATTCGGGCCCAGCCTCGCCGATGCGCGCGCGCGCGGTGCCTGGGCGGTGCATCCCGCGAAAACGCTGTGGCTCGCGGGCGCGGGCCGCGGCTGGGAAAATCCCGGCGCGCACGGGGCAGAACGCCTTTGAAGAGATGACACTTGCGGCGGATTTACCTCGCCGTGCCGTGGCTGTGGCGGATTTTTGGCGGACCGTTCCTCGCCATCGCGCGCAAGCGCGACGCGTGAACCCGGCGGTTGAAAAATGCTCCGGGCGCGCGGGAGGGCGCGGAGAGAAGTTGAAGAAGCGCGAGTCCCGGCTACATTCGGCGGCGTTGCCCGAAACCTCACAACCCCTCATTGCCCACGACGAGCCGGTGCGCGAAGCGGATCGCACGGCGTTTGATTTTGCCGATGTGCCGCGGATTTTCCGGGCGTTCCTCGCGTGGTGCGGCAAAAATCCCGCGCAGGCCGCGCTGGTCGCGGCGCTCGCGGGCATCGTCGGCTACGCGTATTTCGGGACCGTGGCGTTCAACGGCATGACCATCACCGCCGCGCGCTGGATCGTGAGCGGATGGAATGCGGAGAACGATCAGGAGCACTGCTGGGGCATCATCCCGATCGCCGTCGTCCTCGTTTTTTTTCGCTGGCGGGAAATTGCGGAATTGCCGAAGCGCGGGGCCAATTCCGGGTTGTGGTTCGTCGCCGCAGGCGTGCTGCTTTTCGTCGCCGGCGTGCGTTGCACGGAGGCGCGCTACACGATCTTCGCGCTGCCGCTGCTGGCTTACGGCGCGACGCGTTTTCTTTTTGGCGTCCCGCTCAGCCGGCTGGTGATTTTCCCGTGCGTGTTCCTGCTTTTTATGACGCCGATCGGCGGAGTCGTGCAGAGCACCGTGCCGCTGCAGGTTCTCACTGCCAAGGCCATCCGCACGCTCTCCGCGCTCTGCGGCATCCCGATCCTCGTGGATGGCAGCAACATCGCCTCGCCCGACGGCCGCTTCCCGCCGATGGAAATCGCCGGCGGCTGCTCGGGCATCCGCTCACTCATGGCGATGAGCACGCTCGCGGCGCTCTACGCGTCTTTCACGATGCGCGGCCCGATCCGGGGGCTGCTGCTTTTCGGCAGTTCGCTGTTCTTCGCGGTGCTCGGAAATTTCGCGCGCGTTTTCTCCGTCGTGCTCTTCGCGCGCTTCCTCGATGCGAAGACGGCGACGGGTCTGTACCACGATTATTCCGGCCTCGTGTTTTTCCCCGTCGCGGTCGCCGCGATGGTCGGATTTGGCAAAGTGCTCAACCGCGACTGGGAGGAGACCTTCGCGCGCTGGTTCGCGCGGCAGCCCGCCTCCGCGCCGGTGCCGACGGCTGCCGTGCCGCAGAAAAAAGTGAAATCGAAAACGCCCCTGCGCTATGACTACTAGCCGGCTCGCGACCCTCGTCGCCTTTCTCGCCCTCGGCTTTGCGACCGTTTTTTTGCTCCCGCGCAGCACCCAGCAAGGCGTCGGCATCCGGCTGGAACTCCCCGATTTCGTCGGCAACTGGAAAGGGACGGATGCCGAAATTCAGCCAAGGGAACGCGAGGTCCTGGGTGAAAAATCCGGCACGCGCTTCGTCCGCAAAATTTACCGCAACCTCGATGGCTACGAGATCACCGCGTCGATTATTCTTTCCGGTCGCGACATGAGCACGAGCATCCACCGCTTTGAACGGTGCCTCGATGCGCAAGGCTGGGCGGTGAATGAGAGCGACCAGATCGCGGTGTCGCTGCCGCAGCACGGGACCTTTCCGATCACGCAGGTGCGCGGCACGCAGGTCGGCAAGACCAGGGACGACAAGGCTGTGAACGTGGAAATGCAGGCGTGCTACTGGTTCGTCGGGCAGGAGGACATCTGCGCGGGGCACTGGACGCGCTGGGCGATCGACAACCGCGACCGGCTCTTTCGCGGCATCAGTCAGCGCTGGGCGTTCGTCCTGCTGACCGGCAGCGTGCCGATCCCCACGGATCCGCAAAAAACCGACACTGCCCGCAAATGGTCGCAGACCACGATGCGCGAATTCATCAAGATGCTCGCGCCGAAAATCCATCTCGACTCGGTGAAATACCTTTGACCGCCGGGCGCGCTGCCGGGGCCGCGGGCGGATTACTTTTGGCCGCGGCGATCGTCGCCTGCGCGTGCGGACTGCCGCTGATCTGGGACGGCGCGTACCAACTCGCGGTGAGCCTCGTCACGCAGAAGCCGTATTTTTACCAGACGCGCTTTCACTCGTGGCTGCTCTGGTGGCCGTGCGTCGCGTTGAGCCGCTGCACGGGGAATCTCACGGCGCTCACCTTCGCGTTTGGCCTGCCTTTCATCGCCGCACCGGCGGCGAGCGTGTGGCTCTCGTGGCGCATCGTGCGACGGCACCGGCCGGAATTGATCCCGTGGGCGGTATTCGGCGCGGCCATCGCCGGGCTGCCGGGACAGGCGTTTGTGATCAACGACAGCCTCTGGCAGCAGACGATGTTCTGGCCGCTTTTTCTCGGCGCGCTCGTGCCCGTCTCGCGTCGCGGAATGCGCGTGCTCGCGGTGCTCGCCATTTTCCAACTCTCGCACCAATCCGGCGTCCTGCTGCTGCTTGCGGCGACGCTCGCGATCTTCACTGTCGAGACGCCGACACGCGAAGTCCTGCAGGCGCAGCTTGAAAAATTCGCGCTTTTCTCCGTGCTCTTTTTGGTCGCGGTGCTGAAGACGATCTGGGTCGCCATCCCCGCACTTTCCGGCGCGCTCTACGACAGCTACGCCTCGCAGCGGATGTCGTGGGACGAACTCGCCACCACGTTCCGCGACGGCGTGCTCGGACCGCCGCTCTACGGCATGCTCGCGATGTGGCTCGCGGCGTTCTCGCCTTTCGCGCAGCAACGGCTGACGCGGCGTCTCGGTCTCGTCGCGCTGCTCGCGGGCGGCGCGCTTTGGGTATGGTGGGCCGCGGAACCTGCGCGCTGGGCCGGTGCGATCAATTTC
>JBBQJR010000058.1:0-11696 GCA_038326125.1 Chthoniobacterales bacterium | reverse complement strand
GGCGCTTCCATCCTCGCGATCGGCTACTTCCTGCCGCTTGCCTACCTTCTCTGGTCGCTGCGTTACGGACGCGACGCCGGGCCGAATCCGTGGCAGGCGACCGGTCTGGAATGGACCACGGCATCGCCGCCACCCACGCATAATTTCGCGACTCCGCCGACCGTGACCGAAGAGGCTTATGCTTACGATCCCGTAGCCGATAATGAAGCAACGCGCCGCGAAACCACCCATGCAAGCTAACCCCGCCCTCGCCCATCAATTTGAAGACGCCGCCCAGCAGCGCGACGCGGCGACGCTCGGCATGTGGATTTTCCTCGCGACGGAAGTACTGTTCTTCGGTGCGATGTTTCTCGGCTACACTGTCTATCGCATCGGCTCCCCGCACGTTTTTCAGGCAGCGAGCAATCACACTCTGGTCCTCGCAGGCACAGTCAATACCGCGCTGCTGCTGATCAGCAGCTTTACGATGGTTCTCGGTGTCCGGGCGGCGAAAGGCTTGCGCCCGCGCGCGACTGCGGGATTTCTCGCGCTGACTGCTTTGCTTGGGGTGGTCTTTCTGACCATCAAAGGATTTGAGTATCGCCACGAGGTTTATGAAGGACTGTGGCCGGGGCACCACTTTCATATTGACGGCATGGACTCACCTGTCGCGAGGATGTTCTTCTATCTCTACTTCCTCATGACTGGCGTGCATGCCTTTCATGTGGTGATTGGTGTGGGCATGCTCAGTCTTTTTACACTGCGCGCGCTTTTTGGCTTCCAGCCGGCAAAACTTGTTACGTCCGTGGAGTTACTCGGGTTGTACTGGCACTTTGTCGATCTCGTGTGGATCTTTCTCTTTCCGCTGATCTATCTCGCCGGGCGTGCCGCATGAACTCAGTCAAACATTATGCCTTGGTGACCGCGGGTCTTCTCGCCTTGTTGCTACTCACGGTAGGGGCTGCCTACATTCCTCTGGGGCCGTGGAATACTGCGGTGGCGATGTCCATCTCCGTCGCCAAAGGTTTGCTCGTCATTTTGTTTTTTATGCACGCGCGGCAGGCGACGCCACTGACCCGCCTGTTCATCTGCGCCGGCTTTTTCTGGCTGGGTCTTCTGATCTCGCTGACGCTTAGCGATGTTCTTACGCGATGATGATGGAGGCTTACGGCATTATTGGCGACACGCAGTGGAGACGAGACCTTGCAGGCCAAACTTGCGCGCGGCAGTCGAACTCGCGGCCGAGGGTGGTTGGCTTGAGCGTCCAGTCTCTCAATTGCTCACTGGACGAAGCTCGCGCGTTGGGACAACCTTCAACATTATCTTCGCGGATCGCTGGCGACGGCGGTCGAGTCCGCTTTGGCGCGGATGCGGAGCAAGATTTACCAATCCCATGAATATGCCCACCCGAACTGCAGGACCGGCGACGTTCAATGCGCTGCGGAGATTTGCACGCTCGCGGGCGGCCGTGGAGCGGTGTGAATTGTGCGGGCTCGAACTGGGGCGTGAACATCGGCACCTGCTGGAGGTGGCAAATCGCAAGATCACTTGCGCGTGCGATCCGTGCGCGCTGCGGTTTCAGGATGTGCTCGGCGGGAGATTCAGTCTGATTCCGCGGGATGCGCGGCTGCTGGCGGATTTTCAAATCGAAGATGCGCAGTGGGATGATCTGGCGCTGCCGATCAATCTCGTTTTCTTTTTCCACGATACGGTGACGGGAAAGCTCACCGCACTGTATCCGGGGCCGGCGGGGGTGACGGAATCGCTGCTGCGGCTGGAAGCGTGGGGAAATATGGTGGCGGCGAATCCTGCGCTGGCGCAGCTCGAGCCGGATGTGGAGGCGCTGCTGGTGAACCGCGTGGGGCAGGCCCGCGAGTATTTCATCGCTCCGATGGATGTGTGTTACGAACTGGTCGGATTGATCCGCCTGCATTGGCGCGGGTTGTCGGGCGGGAGCGAAGTGTGGGAAAAGATTGGCGAGTTTTTTGCGCGGCTCCACGCGCGCTCAAGCAGGGAGGAATCGGGTCGTGCCTGATCTGGGCTTCCGCGTGACGGGGGTGGAGCCTGCGGTGCGCGGGCTGGCGCCACTGCTGCATTTCAAGCTGGAGGTGACGAATGCACCGGCGACCGAGACGATTCACACGGTGATGCTGCAGGTGCAGATCCAGATCGAGTCCGCGCGGCGAACGTATGATGCCGTCGAAAAGGAAAAACTGGTGGAGCTTTTCGGCACGCCGGAGCGCTGGGGGCAGACGCTGCGCACGCGGCTGTGGGCGCAGGCGAGCACGGTGGTGCGGACTTTCACCGGGAGCACGGAGGCGATTCTGCCGGTGCCGTGCACTTATGATCTGAATGTGAGCGCGACGAAATATTTTCATGCGCTCGCCGAGGGCGAAGTGCCGCTGATGTTTCTTTTCAGCGGGACCGTTTTCTATGCGGCGGAAGACGGGCGGCTCCAGGCGCAGCAGATTTCCTGGGAGAAGGAATGTGCCTACCGGATGCCCGTGCGCCTGTGGCAGGAAATGATGGACCACCACTATCCGAACAGCGCGTGGCTGCCGCTGTCACGGGAGTTGTTCGAGCGGCTGTATGCGTTCCGGCGTGGCGCGGGACTTTCGACGTGGGAGCAGGTCATCGAGCGACTGCTGCCGGCGGATGCGGAGGTGCGGCCATGAATGCGGCGCTCGTGGATCAGGTCGTGGCGGCCGTGCTGTATGAGGGCTACATCCTGTATCCGTACCGCGCTTCATCGAAGAAAAACCGGCAGCGCTTCACGTTTGGCCGCGTGTATCCTGAAGCGTACAGCCGCGCACAGAATGGTGCGGAACCCTGCACGATGCAGGTGGAGTGTCTCGTGCAGGGAGCTGCGGCTTCGGTCGAAGTTGGCGTGCGTTTTCTCCAGCCAATGTGGCGCGAGGTGCTGGTGAGTGGCGTGGTGGCACCGGAGGCCGAGGTGGACGGAAAGCTGATGCAGACTTGGCAGGAGGCGATCGAGCGCGATGTCCGCGTGCCTGCCGGAACACCGCGCGAATGGTGTGCGAAGCCGCACGCGCACCTGTTTGATTTTGCCCCGGCAGAGACGTGCGAGCCGCCGCGGTCGCCGACGGTGACGATCCGCCGTCGGAACGATGCGCTGCAAGGCCGGGTGGAAATCACGGCGCTGGCTCTGGGTGGGGAACTTTGGAAAATCACCGTGCGCGTGGTCAACACCACGACATTGCCCGAGGCGGCGCTCGAGGATTCGGACGCGGTGCTGATGCGCACTTTTGCCTCCACGCATACCATTCTGCATGTGCGCGACGGCGAATTTCTCTCGATGCTCGAACCACCCGCGGAGCACGCGGCGGCGGTGGCCGCGTGCGCGAATATCGGCGTGTGGCCCGTGCTCGTGGGCGAGCAGTCGAAGCGCGAGCGGGACACGATGCTGGCCTCGCCCATCATCCTCTATGATTACCCCCAGATCGCGCCGGAAAGCGCGGGCGATCTTTTCGACGGCGCGGAGATTGATGAAATCCTCACGCTGCGGATCATGACGATGACGGACGCGGAAAAGGCGGAGATGCGGGAGGTGGACGATTATGCGCGGCGCATCCTGGAGCGCACGGAGACGATGCCGCCGGATCAGTTGATGAAGATGCACGGCACGATTCGCGAAGTGGCCGCGCCGGATGGGGATTTTTTCAATCCGCAGTCAAAGGTCGCAGGCGCGACCGTCGGCGGCGTCTATCTGAAAGCGGGGGACCGCGTGCGCATCTGTCCAAAAAAACGCGCGGACGCCATGGATATGATCCTCGCGGGAAAGACGGCGGTGATCGAGTCGGTGGAGCAGGATGTGGAGGGCACGGTCCATTTTGCGCTCGTGATCGACGATGATCCCGGCAAGGACATCGGCCATGCGCGGATGCCGGGGCACCGCTTTTTCTACACGAGCGATGAAGTGGAACCGCTCAGCGGCAACGGCTGATGCGAATCCTCGTCGCCGGCATCGGCAACATTTTTTTTGGCGATGACGCGTTTGGCTGCGAGGTCGTGCGCGAACTTTTGCAACGCGAATGGCCGGACGGTGTGCGGGTGGACGACTTTGGCATCCGCAGCCACGATCTCGCGTACGCGATTATGGACGGCTACGAGGTAGTAATCCTTGCGGATGCGACGCCGCGCGGGCTCGCGCCCGGGACGGTCTCCCTCATTGAGCCCGAACTAAGCCAACTCGCAGCGGAGGCCGATGAAATCGTGAATGCGCACAGCCTGAATCCGGTCCGCGTGCTGCAAATGGTGCAGTCGCTCGGAGGGACGATGCCGCGGCTGTATCTCGTCGGCTGCGAGCCGGACGTCCTCGAGTCGGACGATCTCGGCTTGAGTCCACCGGTGCGAGCCGCGGTGCCGCAGGCGGGCGAAATGATCGTATCCTTGGTGAGCGCGATGCGCCACGGAAGCCTTGGCGGAGTTGTCGGAGCGCAACAAGGGGCGGCCTCCGAGCAATGCTGAAATCGGGTTGCTGAAAGGAGCCGAAATCAGGGGCAATTTCGTGGTCTGCGATGGCTTGCATCACTCCGTGAAGGCGGCGTGAAAAATAATTGCAACTTCGTTGCGTCCAAATCAGGCGGGAACGACGAAACTTCTCCACCAGAGGTTCCTGCCGCCCGGTGGGTTGGGGTCTGTGGGCAGCCGTTAAAATGTTGGTAATCGAAAGGAGCAACTTATGTCTATGCACCCTCCGCAGATTCTCGCTGATCGCCCGCCGGATGTGAAAGAGGTTCACATTGTCTGGATGACTACTGGATTGGGATGCGATGGCGATTCCATATCCATCACCGCCGCCTCGCAGCCAAGCATCGAAGACATCGTGCTCGGTGCGATTCCGGGATTGCCGAAAGTGCATTTGCATAACCCGGTGCTCGCTTATGAAAACGGTGACGAATTCATGAAATATTGGTTCGATGCCGCGGCGGGGAAGCTCGATCCATTCGTTCTTGTCCTTGAGGGATCCGTGCCAAACGAAAAAATCAAGGAGGAGGGCTATTGGGCTGCACTCGGTACCGATCCTGTCACCGGTCAGCCAATCACCACAAACGAGTGGATTGATCGGCTCGCGCCGAAAGCACTCGCGGTCATCGCGTGCGGGACGTGCGCGACCTACGGCGGCATCCACGCAATGGAAGGCAATCCCACCGGCGCGATGGGACTAGCGGATTATCTCGGCTGGAAATGGAAATCAAAGGCGGGCCTGCCGATCATCAATGTCCCGGGTTGCCCAGTGCAGCCGGATAACATGATGGAGACCGTCCTCTACCTTCTTTATCAGGTCGCGGGCCTTGCCCCGACCATTCCGCTCGACGATCAGCTTCGGCCCAAGTGGCTCTTTGGAAAAACGGTGCATGAAGGCTGCGACCGCGGCGGCTATTATGAGGAGGGGCATTTCGCCAAGGAATATGGCCAGCCGGAATGCCTGGTGAAACTGGGCTGCTGGGGTCCGGTGGTGAATTGCAACGTGACCAAGCGCGGCTGGATGGATGGTATCGGAGGCTGCCCAAATGTCGGCGGCATCTGCATCGGCTGCACCATGCCGGGGTTCCCGGATAAGTTCATGCCATTCATGGACGCGCCGCCGGGATCGCTCGTCTCATCGACGATGAGCAAAATCTACGGAGGTGTGATCCGCTTCCTGCGCGACATCACCAAAAGCAGGCTCAATCACGAACCGAAGTGGCGCCACCGGGAAGCCACGCTCACCACCGGCTATCAGCCCGACCACTACGCCAACAAATAATCCCATCGCCATGTCCACTTTACCCGAACCAAAAGCCGGAGCAGCCACCAAAGACGGGAACATCGTCGAGATGTCGTGGGATCCGATTACCCGCATCGTCGGCAGTCTTGGTATCTACACGAAAATTGACTTCGCGCAAAAGAAGGTCGTCGAGTGCAAAAGCACGTCCTCGATTTTCCGCGGATACAGCATCTTCATGAAGAACAAGGATCCGCGCGACACCCATTTCATCACCAGCCGCATTTGCGGGATCTGCGGTGACAACCATGCGACCTGCTCGGTCTATGCGCAAAATATGGCCTATGGCATCAAGCCTCCCGCGATCGCCGAATGGATCGTGAATCTCGGCGAAGCCGCCGAATACATGTTCGACCACAACATTTATCAGGATAATCTGGTCGGCGTGGATTTCTGCGAGACCATGGTCAAGGAGACTAATCCCGGCGTGTGGGACAAGGCAACCAGAACGCCCGCGCCGCACGCCGCCGAGCACGGTTACAAGACAATCGCCGACATTATGACGGCGCTGAATCCGTTCACCGGGGACTTTTATCGCGAGACGCTGCAAGTAAGCCGCTATACGCGAGAAATGTTCTGCCTGATGGAAGGCCGGCATGTGCATCCCTCCACGCTTTATCCTGGCGGAGTCGGCACCGTGCCTTCGGTCCAACTTTTTACCGACTACCAGATTCGGCTGATGAAGTATGTGGAATTCATGAAACGTGTTGTGCCGCTCCACGACGACCTGTTTGATTTCTTCTATGAGGCGCTGCCCGGTTCTGAAGAAGTGGGTCGCCGCCGCATCCTTCTCGGCTGCTGGGGTTCGTTTCAGGATCCGGACGTGTGCGACTATGACTATCGCACGATGGATAAGTGGGGCAAGGCGATGTTCGTCACGCCGGGCATCGTCGTTGATGGGAAGCTGGTGACAACTAATCTCGTGGACATCAATCTTGGCATCCGCATCCTGCTTGGTTCGTCCTACTACGACGATTGGGACAAGTCGGAAATGTTTGTCACGCACGACCCGCTGGGCAATCCGGTGGACCGGAGACACCCTTGGAATCAGACCACCATTCCAAAGCCGCAGCGCCGAAATTTTGACGACAAATACACGTGGGTGATGTCGCCGCGCTGGTATCACGCGGACGAACCGGGTGACAAAAAACACCTCGCGCTCGATACCGGTGGCGGCCCGATCGCCCGGCTGTGGGTCACTGCGCTCGCGGGCTTGGTGGACATCGGATACGTGAAGTCCACGGGCCACAGCGTAAAGATTCGACTTCCGAAGACGGCCCTGAAACCGGAAGTCACCTTCGAGTGGAAGATCCCGAAGTGGAGCAATGCCCTCGAGCGTGACCGGGCGCGCACTTATTTCCAGGCTTACGCTGCGGCGTCTGCATTATATTTTGTCGAGAAGGCGCTCGCCGAACTGCACGCCGGGCGGACGAAGACCTTTACGCCATTCACCGTGCCGAAAGAGGCCATTGGCTGCGGTTTTCACGAGGCGGTCCGTGGCGTTCTTTCGCACCACATGGTCATCCGCAATGGCAAGGTGGCGAACTATCATCCCTATCCGCCGACGCCGTGGAACGCGAATCCGCGGGACATTTACGGGACGCCCGGACCTTACGAGGACGCGGTGCAAAACACGCCTATCTTTGAGGAGAACGGCCCTGATAAATTCAAGGGAATAGACATCATGCGTGCGGTGCGGTCATTCGATCCATGCCTGCCGTGCGGCGTCCACATGTATCTCGGCAACGGCAAGACTCTCAAGCAACTTCACACACCCACCGCCCTCATGGGCCTCGCCAAACAATGACCTCCCCAACCGCAGTCCGACCCACGTTTACCATCCCGACGATCGAAGCCTCGCCCGAGGAGATTTACGATATTGAGCTCGAACACAGCCTCCTCGAAGCCAATGCCAAGCTTGCCGTGGAAAATCGCGCCGTGCTCGACAGGCACGGGATTACCGCGATTGATTTCATGGGCGCGATTGGCTCCGGCAAAACAACGCTTATCGCGAAGCTTGTCACCAAGCTGAAAGACAAAATGGGTGTCGCAGTTTTCAACGGGGACGCAACGACGAGCGAAGACCAGAATGCGGTCGCAGGCACCGGTGTGCAGGTCGTGCAGCTTGCCACCGTCAACGGCTGCCATCTTGATGCGAACCTCGTCGGTAAGGCCATGAAGAAGATCAAACTCGAAGGGCTGCGTTTGTTGTTTCTCGAAAACATCGGCAACCTCATTTGTCCCGCGGAATTCCCGCTCGGAGCAAAGGCGCGGGTTGTCGTCATCAGCGTGACCGAGGGACCTTGGAGCGTGCGCAAGCATCCGCATATGTTCCTCGGCGCACAAGTCGTGGTCATTAATAAGACGGACCTCGCAGGAGCAATGGAAGTTAGTGTCGAGGAACTCACCGCCGATGTCCACAAGCTCAAGCCGGACATCAAGGTCATACCAACCAGTTGTAAGACTGGCGCCGGTGTGGACGAAGTCGTCGAAGCGTTGCTCGCAGTGTAGGGAGGTTTCCATGCATGAGTTCTCGATCGCCGCGTCGATTGTTGAAACGGTGTTGGAGTTTGCGGGGACGCATGGTGTTTCCAAGGTCGTGGAAGTGCGCCTCGCCATCGGCGAACTGACCTGCGTGGAGCACGAGCAACTTCGTTTCTGTTTTGGGGCAATTACCAACGACAGCGCGCTGGCGGATGCCGCGCTGGAAATTGAAACCATTCCCGCCGTCGTGCGCTGCCCCCACTGCGCGTATGAGGGTGCGCCGAAATACTGGGACGGTGCGCTCGCCGGCACGCAATGCCCCACGCTCGAATGTCCCAAGTGCAGCCTGTCCGCCGAGCCGGTTGCCGGCCACGACTGCGCGATTCGAAGCATCAAATACGTCCGCGATTCTGACCCGGCGGTTGCGCCACTTTCCCCCGCATGAGCGCGACATCTTCCAGCAACGGCGCGAGCCATGACCCCGTGGACGGCATGAACCGGCAAGGCCACCGCATTCAGGAAATTGTCGCGGAAATAGACAGCATGCCGAATCCCGCCGCACGCGCGCTCATGCAGGAGTGCATGGAGTCGGTGCTCGGCTTTTACGGCGACGGACTGGAGCGGGTCCTCGCGCTCGTGAAACGCTCCGGCATCGGCGGGCAGAAAGTCTTCGACGATCTCGTCCACGACAATGTCGTGAGCTCGCTGCTGCTCATTCACGGACTTCACCCGCACGACCTCGCCACGCGCCTGCGCGGGGCGCTCGACAAAGTGCGGCCCTACATGGAAAGCCACGGCGGCAACGTCGAACTGCTCAGCCTGGAAAACGATTTCGCGCGACTGAGGCTGCAAGGCTCGTGCAAGACATGCCCGTCCTCTGCCGTCACGCTCGAACTCGCGGTGCGCAGTGCGCTCGAGGAAGCCTGCCCCGATCTCGCGGGCTTCGAAGTGGAAGGTGCGGCGGAGACTGTGAAGCAGTCGTATTCCCGTGCCGAATGGATCGAGATCGAGAACGCGCGGCAGCTTCCCGAGGGCGCCTTCCTCACGAGCAGTGCCGACGGCATTCCGCTCTACGTTTGCCGCGTCCAAGGCCGCCTCTACGCGTATCGCGACCGCTGCCCCGCCTGCAATATTCCGCTCCACCTCGGCGCGCTGGAGAGCAGCGTGCTCACCTGCCTCGAAGGCCATCGCTTCAGCATTCCCGAGGCTGGCCGCTCGCCGGACGATCCCGCGCTGCACATTGATCCGATGCCTCTCATTGAAGAAAGCGGCATCGTCAAAGTCGCGCTCGCAACCGAGCGCACGGATTTGCAAACCCAACCCGCCACCGCATGATGCTCTTCTCGATTTTGCTGCTCGGTTTTTTTCTCGGCATGCGTCACGCGACCGATGCCGATCACGTCATGGCCGTCACCAACATCGTGACCCAGCAGCGCAACATCCGCAGCGCCGCGTGGGTCGGCATTTTCTGGGGCATCGGCCACAGCCTCACCGTGCTCGTGGTCGGCGGGGCGATCGCCGTCTTCGGCTTCGTCGTGACGAAACGCCTCGGCCTCAGCCTTGAACTTTCCGTCGCCTTTATGCTCATCGTGCTCGGGCTGATGAATCTCAACGCGACCTTCGGCTGGTTTGGCGATCCGAAGGACGCCGAGCGGCGCGACGCGGAGGAAAATGCGCGCCTGGAATGGTGGCTGGGACGCTTCCGCACGGGGCGCGCTCTGCGTCCGCTGCTCATCGGCGTGATCCACGGTCTGGCGGGCTCGGCCGCGGTCGCGCTGCTCGTTCTGCCGCTCATTCACAACACCGTCGGCGCGCTTGCCTACCTCCTCGTTTTCGGCGCGGGCACCATCGCGGGGATGATGCTGATTACTGCCGCCATCGCCGTGCCCGTCACCTTCGCATCCGCGCGCTCGCACGTCATCCGCCGCTACCTCGGCGCGACGGCCGGCATCGGGAGTTTCTGCTTCGGCGCATTCCTCGTCTATCACATCGGCTTTGTCGAAAAGCTGCTCATCCCTTGAATCCATGCGCGCACTTTCACCCGGCATCCAGCGACTCAAGGGCACCGTGCGCGGCGCCGTGCAGGGCGTTGGCTTTCGTCCGTTCGTGTATCGGCTGGCGACGGAACTCGGGCTGGCTGGCTGGGTGCTGAATTCCGCGCAAGGCGTCTTCATCGAGGTCGAGGGTGAACGTGCGGCACTCGATCAATTCATGCTGCGCTTCGAGAAATCGAAGCCGCCGCGCGCGGTGCTGCAAAGCAGCGAGTTCTCGTTTCTCGATCCAGTCGGCTACGATGGATTCGAGATTCGCCGAAGCGACGAAAGTGGCGCGAAGACAACGCTTATCCTGCCCGACATCGGGACATGCGCCGACTGCCTGCGCGAGATTTTCGATCCCGCAAATCGCCGCCATCGCCATCCGTTCACGAACTGCACGAACTGTGGCCCGCGCTTTTCGATCGTCGAGGCGCTGCCTTACGACCGGGCGAATACCTCGATGAAAAACTTCACGATGTGCCCCGAGTGCGAGCGTGAATATCACGATCCGCTCGACCGCCGCTTCGATGCTCAGCCCATCGCCTGCCCGCGCTGCGGACCGCATCTCGAACTGTGGGACGAGCGCGGCGCGATCCTGTCGCAGCGCGATGATGCATTGCGTGAAGCTGCCGATTTCATCCGCAGCGGAAAGATTGTCGCACTCAAAGGTCTTGGCGGATTTCAACTCCTCGCCGATGCGCGCAACGACGAGGCAATCCGTCGCCTGCGGGAGCGGAAGCGTCGCGAGGAAAAACCGCTCGCGCTGATTTATCCGTCGCTCGAAATGGTGCGCGAGGATTGCCAGGTCTCGGAAATCGAAGCGCGGCTGCTTGGCTCGCCCGAGGCGCCGATCGTCCTGCTCGTGCGCAAAACAGCGGCCCTCGCGCCGTCCGTCGCGTCCGGCCATCCATCGCTCGGCGTGATGCTGCCCTGCACGCCGCTCCATCATTTGCTCATGGCGGATCTTGGTTTCCCGGTCGTCGCCACGAGCGGCAATCTGAGCGACGAACCGATCTGCACCGATGAGCACGAGGCGCTCGCCCGCCTCCGCGGCATCGCCGATGTATTCCTCGTGCATGACCGTGCCATCGTGCGGCATGTGGATGACTCGCTCGTGCGCGTAATCGGTGGACGCGAACTCGTGCTGCGCCTCGCCCGCGGGTACGCGCCGTTGCCGATCCACACGAAGACACCACTTCCCACGATCCTCGCCGTCGGCGCGCATCTCAAAAACAGCGTCGCGCTCAGCGTCGGCACGGAGATTTTCGTGAGCCAGCACATCGGCGACCTCACGACGCTGCAGGCACATGATGCGTTCCGAAAGGTCGCAGCGGATTTGCCGCGTCTTTACGGCACCACCCCGGACGCCATCGCGTGCGACGGACATCCCGAATACGTCTCGACAAAAC
>JBBQJR010000057.1:0-11770 GCA_038326125.1 Chthoniobacterales bacterium | reverse complement strand
AACCGATCCTCGAGCGCGAAAAGATCCGTGAGCATGAATGCCGCAAAGCGCGCGTTGCTCGCGAGCAGCGCTTCGAGCAGCGCGTGACGGATCGGGTCGTCATACGCCGGCCAATGATTTTCCTGCACGGGCAGGCCCGCGAAATCCGCGAGGAAGCGCAGCTCCTTGTTGCCGAGCCAGTGGTCCTCGGTCGCGGGGTCGTTCCCGTCGCGGCGGCGATGCTCCCAATGCGTTTTCATCGGCTCGTGATCGTGCGTCGCGAACGTCGTGAAGGCGCAATTGTCGTAGTCGCGGCCGAGCACCACGTTCTCATGCGCGTCAGATTCCCATTGGCAGATTTTAAAGCCCGGCACATCGAGGCTCAGCAAATGCGGGCGCACATATTCCGGCACCACGCCGAGGTCTTCCGCGACCACTTCGTGCGGCGCGGCCGCGGCCACAATCATGCGCAGATACTTGTCGCCCGCGGCGAGATTCGCGGCGCGGTGCTCCGGCGTCGCGTCGTCGTGGACCTGAAAATGCGGAAGCCTTCCCGCAGTGCGCGCGCGCGCTTCGTCGTCCGTGAGGTGCAGGAAGTCCGCGTTGCATTTCGGCCGCCACGGGAAGCTGTAGATGCGGTAAAAGCCGAGCGTGTGGTCGATGCGGAAAATGTCGAACACCTCCGTGAGCTTGCCCACGCGCTGCCGCCACCAGCGGAAGCCATCGGCCTCCATCACGTCCCAGCGATAGAGCGGAATCCCCCAGTTCTGCCCCCAGCGCTGCACGAAGATGTCGTCCTTGAAATACGTCTCCGGCGGCGCGCCCCCGCACCAGTCGAGGTCGAACTTCTCCGGCTGGAAAAACACATCCGCGCTGCACCACGAGATGCCGAACGGCACGTCGCCCATCAGCTTCACGCCGCGCGCGGCCGCGTGCGCCCGCACCGCCCGCCACTGGCTGAAGCCCAGCCACTGCACGAACGCGTGAAAGCGCAGCCGCGCATCGATCGCCCTCGCGTTTTTTGCGCGCTCTGTCGCGAGCCAGGCGCGCGCTTTCGCCGCCGTGTTCAGCGAGTTGGGCCAGCTCGTCCAGTCCTCGTGGCCGTGCTCTTCCATGAGCACGCGGAAGAGGCAGAAATCCTCGAGCCACTCCCCTTCCTCCGCGCGGAATTTTGCAAACTCCCGCCCGCGTTTCGTCGTCGCGCGCAACCGCCCGAAAGCGTGCCGCAGCAGCGTCTCCTTCAAGGCGCGCACCTTTTCATACTGCACCGCGCCCGCGCGAAGCTGCGCGACATCGGCCTGCGCGATCGTCTCCGCAAAAAATGCCGCGTCCACCTCCGGCACCGCGTCGGGATGCAGATCGAGCGTGAGGTAATCGAGCGCCACCGAACTGATCGCATTGTACGGGCTCGGGTCGCTCCCCGTCGCGTTGATCGGCAAAAATTGCACGAACCCGAGCCCCGTGTCCGCCGCCCAGTCAATCAGCTCGCGCACCCCGCCCGTGTCGCCGATGCCGAGATCCTCCTCGGAGCGGATGGCAAATGTTGGAATCAAGACACCCGCGCGCCGGGGTCGAAATGTTGGCATTCCCGAGGGGTAAATGGCCCATGCCGTGCGTGGCAAGAACGCTTGTCATTGTCACCAGCACCCAATGCTCGGAGGCGGAGTGAGCGGAGCGGGTCACGACCGGGGACGAGCGGTCAAAAAAAAGCAAATTAGATAGCGCCAACGGATTTGTGACGTGCGATACGCCCGGTTGAACGCACCCCGTGTTCAACCCACCAACCAAAACACCCACACAAAAACCACCCATGAAAACCACCATCTCATTCTTCGCGGCCGTCGCATTTGCGGGCACCGCATTCGCTGGCGAGCGCGTCGTCTCCTCAAGCAAATCACACGTTGTCCCCGCGACGGAATGCTTCCGCGCGCACGAACTGCAACTCGACCTCTTCGGCCAATATTCGGTCGGAGAAGGCCCGGACCACGCCGGCACTTTCCGCGACCACGGCTGGGGCGGCGGCGTGGGCGTGAACTATTTCGTCACCCGCAATTTCGGTATCGGCATCGAGGGCGAATGGCTGGCTGCCAAGGAAGCCAATTACACCGCGAGAGTCGTTCCGGGCGCTCCCGCCGGACAGCCTGGCGCTCCCGCCGGACAGCCTGGCGCTCCCGGCGGACCGGCTCACGCTGGCGTGACCACCACCGGATCCCAGCGGACTACAGTGCATAACTCCAGCGCAAGTCTCATCTACCGCTTCCCGATCGATAGCATTTGCCTTGCCCCTTACGTTTTTGCTGGCGGCGGAGTTGCGGTGGACGGCAAACAATGGGCAACCGCTCATGCTGGCGCGGGCGTGGAAAAGCGGCTGTCGAGCAAGGTCGGCCTTTTCACCGATGCGCGCTGGACCTTCCTCGGTGATCGTTTCGGCCGCGGGGATCTCGGCAACCTCGGCGTTCGTGCCGGCGTGCGGCTCGCTTTCTAAGCCAGGCATCCTGAGCGCATTTCGATGAGTGCCGCGTCCCTTCCGGGGCGCGGCACTTACGTTTTGGCACCCCGCGGCTCGTGGCGAAGGCAAAAACAGATTTTGCTTCCTTTGCATTCCCGCTACGCTGCGCGCCCCATGGAAGTACTCCCGATTGAAATTTTTGGCGTCGCCGTTGATGTGCCGTTCCCCGCGCCGCTCGGCTACCATAACGCGAAGCTCGACGACTTTGCCGCGAAGCTTTGCGATCCGCAGACCGGCATTTCGCTGCGCCCGGATCAGATCCACCTGCGCAAAGTGGACGACCTTTTCGACTATGAGCTGAAGGCGGTCTTCTTCGGCGACAACGGTTCGCTCAACCGCACCGCGGAGCGCGTGAAGCTCGGCGTGCGCAATGCGCGCACGGCAGGCGACTGGACAATCATCCAGCAGACGCTCACGCGCTTTTACACGCTGATGAAGTTCGACAAAAAAAGCGTGTCGCACCTTTCCACGCATGTCCACGCGAAGTTTGACACGCCCGAGGAGCGGGACCAGTGGCTCGACCAGTTCTCGCACAATGCGCTCGTCCACAAGCCGTGCGCGCTCGGCTACGTGCGGATTCCGGATTGGGAAAAGGACATCCGCGTGCTCATCGAGCTGTCGAACGCCGCGCCGAATTGCGTCTTCGTCGCGTGGGACACGCAATTCGTGAACGATCAGGAATGGGAGACTTTCATCGGCTCGCTCGTGCATGTGATGGAAAACTCGGTGAACTTTTTCGAGCTCGGCTTCGAGCCGTTCAAAGAGCGCGTGTGAGCACGGCACCGCGGTTTTTTCATTTGGAAGCCAGGAAGCCAGGAAACAAAAAGCCGCGACTCCGCGTGATGGCGCACGAAGACAGCGCCCTGCTCCAAAAGATCAGTTTTTCGGATTCCTGGATTCCAAATTCAAAACAGGAATGAGCGCGCTGCTCCGGCTCGACGCGCTGCTCTCGCGCTTCGGCTACTGTTCGCGCAGCGAGGCGCGGGCGTGGGTGAAGGCGGGGCGCGTGAGCGTCGGCGGGGCGCTGGCGAAATCGCCGTCGGACAAGTCGGCGGTCGCGAACGTGCTCGTGGACGGCGAACCGATCGAGCATCCGCACGGCATCCTCGCGCTGCTGCACAAGCCCGCGGGCTGCGTGTGCTCGCACGACACCGGCGAGGGCGCGACGATTTACGATCTGCTTCCGCCGCGCTGGCTCCAGCGCAATCCGCCGGTGACGAGCATCGGCCGCCTCGACAAAGACGTGACGGGCGCGCTGCTCGTGACGGACGACGGCGGCCTCGTGCATCGCTGGACTTCGCCGAAGAACAAGGTCGCGAAAATTTACGAGGTCACCGTCGCGGAAGTTTTGCCTGCGGGCATCGCGGAAGTTTTCGCAAGCGGGAAGCTCACGCTCGAAGGCGAGGACAAGCCGTGTCTCCCCGCGCGGGTCGAAGTGCTCGGCGCCCGCGAGGCGCGGCTGGAGATCGTCGAAGGTCGCTACCATCAGGTGAAGCGGATGTTTGCGAGCCAAGGCTGCCCGGTCGTGCGACTGCACCGCAGCCGCTTCGGCGATTTCATCGCGGACGATCTCGCGCCCGGCGAGTGGCGGATCATTTTGCCGGCGGATCCGCGGACGGAGGGTTAGCGGGCGGCGGTTCGGAAACGGGAGCGGGCTTCGGCGTGGGTTTCACTTTCGGCGGATTTTGCTTCGGCGGTTGCGGCGAGCCTTTCGGCTTCGGCGTGGCCGTCGGCTTTTTCGCAGGCGTCGGCGTGGGCGGGGGAGGCGTATATTTTTTCCCGATGCTCTCGCCGACGGAAGGCGCAGCCTCCCGGGCCGAGGCGACGACGGCGGAAGGTTTGTCGGCAAACTCGTCGCCCGGATATTTCGTCTCCTTCTCGCGGAAAAAAACGAACCACCCGCTGCCGATGATCAGCGCGATCAAAAAAATCAGGAGGCCGACCGTCATCGCGACATGCGATTTTTTTACGGGGCCTTTCGGAGCGGACGCGGGCGGCGCGACTTTTTTCACCGCGCTCTCGCGCACTGCTGCCGCGGGCGGGACCCGCCGGATCGCGGAGACCGGCTTGCTGTCCTTCGGCGGTGCCTTCACGATGCCGGACGCGATCGGCAGCGCCGCCATCAGCGCGACGGGTCGCGGGCGGAACGATTCCGGCGGCACGGGCGGCGGCGGCGGATTCAGCACGGCGAGCGCGGCGAGCGCGTCCACCGCGGAGGCGGGGCGCTTTTCCGGACTGATCTCGAGCAGCCCGCACAGCCACTGCACGAATTTCACGGGCAGGTCCGGTCGCAATTCCGTGAGCAGCGCGGGCCGCGTGCGCAGCCAATCGTCCCGCAGCGCGTCGCGGTCGGTGCCCGCGACGAGCGTCGTCCCGGTGCAGAGAAAAAAGAGCACCGCGCCCGCGGAAAAAAGATCCGCCTGATGCGACGCGGCCGCGCCGGCGAGGCGCTCGGGCGCGAGGTACGGCATCGAGTCGTCCGCCATCGCGGTGCGAAAGGCGGTGAGGCCCCAATCGAGCACGAGCGTGAACGGCCGCTTGTCCACGAGTTCCATGAAAACGATATTCGACGGTTTGATGTCGCCGTGCGGAGTTTTCTGCCGCTCGCCGGAGCGCAGTGCGCTGATCAGTTGCGCCGCGATGTCGAGCACCTGCGTGGCGTCCGGTTTCCGCTGCGCGGCAAAATCTCCGCCGCTGATTCCATTCGCAAATTCATACACGAGCACCGGACCGTCGTCGTCCATGAACGCGTCCAGCAATTGGCACACGTGCGCGCCGGTGATTTGCCGGAGGCGCTGCGAGAAGCCGAGCAGCGCCGGGACATTGAAGCGATGGTCCACGTCGCCATCCTGCACGAGGAGCTTCAGCGCGACCTGCCGGTGCGAGACCTTGTCCACGCCGCGATAGACGAGCGCGCCGTTGCCGACGGCGAGGCGGGTAAGAATGTCGTAGGTCTGCGTGGCGAGTCCCATCGGGCGGGCGCACTGCATAGCGGGGACTCGCCGCCGCGGGAAGCGCGCTCAGTATTTATTGATCAGCATCCGCACGGCCTCGTCGCACGCCTCGGAGGCTTCCTCGCAGTCGGCATTGCACGCTGCGACGAAGCAGGTGTTCTCGCGCACGCCGAGCCACATCACGGCGTAAAACATCGTATTATCGCCGCTGTGCATGAGCGCCGTGCCGCCGGCCCAGCGGCGCTTCGTCACCGCCCAGCCCATCGCATATTCCTGCCCCTCAGGCGGGGTGTGCAGCTTGTGAAAGGACGCGGCCTTCAGCAGCCGGCAGTCGCCGCGCGCGCCGTCCACATGCCACTGCGCATAGCGGACAAAATCCGAGATGCTCATGTGGACCGTCGCCGCGGGCCCGAGCGCGGGCGGGTAGTCCGCATCCGGTCCCGGCGGCACCGGTTTGAACGGCGGCTCGTAGCCGTGATGCCCCCATGGCTGATCGAGTTTCCCAACGGCGGCCGGCGCGCCGAAGCCCGCGCTCTTCAGCCCGAGCGGCTCGAAAAGTCGCGACCGCATGAGCTCCTCCCACGGCTCACCGGCCGCGCGCTCGAGCATCGCGCCCGCGATCGCGTAGCCGCAGTCGCTGTAGATCCAGTGCGTGCCCGGCGGCTTCGCCGGCTTCATGCGCAGCAGGCCGGTGACGAATTCCCAGCGCTGCAAAATCGGCTCGCCCTCCTGCTTCAGCGCCTCGGTGTAAATGTCCTTCGGCGGATCATGCGGCGCGCCCCCGCGATGCACGAGAAGCTGCTCCAGCGTCACGTCGCGCCACGCGTGATCCATCTCCTCGATCTCGTCGGGAAAAATTTCGCCGATCGTCGTGTTCCAGCGGATCAGCCCGTCCTCGACGAGCATCGCCGCGACACTCGCCGTCATGCTCTTTGTGCAGGAGCCGAGGTGCCACTTGTCGTCGAGCGTCACCGGCACCACGCGCGCCGCGTTGCGCATCCCGGTGGCGCCGAGCGCGACGATTTTTCCCTCGTCCATCACCGCCGCCGCGAGCGCCGGCACGTCGTGGTCGTCGCGGATTTTTTCGAGCAGTTCGCTCACGTTGTCGGGAGCCGCGCGCAAAAATGCCGCGGCGAAAAATGCGAGAACACTGACCGTCAGACACTTCATCCGCGCGCAGAAAAGCGAAGGGCCGCTCGGATGCAAATGAACACTTCGATCCCTCTGCAAAAAGTCAAAGATGACGCGGATGATCTGACCTCGGAGGAACACGGGATGAGATTCTCCAGTTCAGAAAACGAGCCGTGTCATCCGGCGGTTGAAAAACAAACGCCATCCGAGTGCGGCGCCTTCGCAAAAGTCTCGGTTTTGTTTTCGCCAGGATCGCACTGTCACCGGAAGCGGTAGCCCACCTGCCCGCGATCGTCGCGCCGCGCGCCGCCTCCGCGACGCTGCTGCCCGCCACCGCCGCCACGATTTTCACCGCCTTGCGGTCGTCCCCCGCCACGCGGGCCGCGCGGAACCTCGGGCAGCCTCGGCGGCGCTGGCTGATGGTAGTCAAAACCCTCCGCCCTTTTCCGCACGATGCCGCGGCCGATGAAGCGCTCGAGCGACTTCAGCGCGCCGTAGTCGTCCTGGCTCACAAAGCTGATCGCGTCTCCGACCGCGTGCGCGCGGCCCGTGCGGCCGATGCGATGCACGTAGTCCTCCGAGTGCATCGGGAAATCGTAATTCACGACGTGCGAAATGCCGTCCACGTCAATGCCGCGTGCCGCAATGTCCGTCGCCACGAGCACGCGCACCGTGCCGGCTTTGAATTCATTCAGCGCCTTCAGCCGCTGATTCTGCGAGCGGTTCGAGTGCAGCGTCCCGCACTTGATGCCCGCAATTTCCAGCCGCTTTGCGACTTTGTCCGCGCCGTGTTTCGTGCGGGAGAAAATGAGCACGCTGTCCATTTTCTCGTCCTGCAAAAGATGCGTGAGCAGCACCGGCTTCAGATGCCCCGGCACCTCGTACACGAATTGCGCGACCGTCTCCGCCGGATTCGAGCGCCGCCCGATTTGCACTGTCTTCGGGTGCTGCTGGAACTCGTGTGTAAGTCCCTCGATCTCGCGCGAGAGCGTCGCGGAAAACATGAGGGTCTGCCGCTTCACCGGCAGCGCGCGGATGACGCGGCGGATGCTCGGCAAAAATCCCATGTCGAGCATGCGGTCCGCCTCATCGAGCACGAGATGTTGCAGCCCGGAAAAGTCGCCGTTGCGCCGGTCCATGAGATCGAGCAGCCGGCCGGGGCCCGCGATGATGATGTCCACCGCCGAGCGCAGCGCCTCGATCTGCGGACGCTCGCCCACGCCGCCAAAAATGGTGGCCATGCGCAGCGGCAAATGCTTCGCGTAGGCGCGCACATTTTCCTCGATCTGCACCACGAGTTCGCGCGTCGGCGCGAGGATGAGCGTGCGGATGCGGCGCGGCGTGCCGTCGTGAATCATGCCCGCCATGCGCGCGAGGATCGGCAGCGTGAAGGCCGCAGTTTTTCCCGTGCCCGTCTGCGCGATGCCGATGAGGTCGCTGCCCGCCAGCACGAGCGGGATCGCCGCCGCCTGGATCGGCGTCGGCTCGGTGTATCCGGCCTCCTGAATGGCTTGGTAAATTCTGTCCCCGAGACCCAGTTCGCGAAATGGCATAGCCGGGCACTATGGGCGACGATGAGGAAAATGGAAGTTATCTTGCCGGACAATTCCCCGCATTTCTCCCAAGACGAAGAACGCGCCAACCCGCCGCCGCATTTCGGACTCCGCGACGCCTGCGATTTTCGTGCGACGTCCCGCGAGCGGGCGCGGGTGATCACAGACATCCGGCTCGGCAGCTTCAGCAGGGGTGCGGGGCGCAGTGATTTCGCTCATTCGATCCGGCGGGTTCCTTCTCGCGCTTCGGTGACACGCGAACGGTGCGCCTCACTCTCTCATCGCGCCGGAAGTGGAGCGGGTAGAGGGAATCGAACCCTCCTGGCCAGTTTGGAAGACTGGAACTTTACCACTAAGCTATACCCGCGCTGCGTGGAGAATCTGGCGGGAACGCGGCGCAGTTTCAAGCGCGTTTTCGGCAGGGCGTTTTTTGCACCGCGGAAATTGCCGCCCGGCTCAGTTCGCGCTTTCACCAGCGCGGCTACGGTAGCGGGGCACTACTTCTGCGCGGGGAGCATGCCGGTCTGGCGCGCGTAGTCGAAGACGCCGCCGGCATCAATGACGGGGCGCACTTCGCCGAGCGGCTTGAGCGGGTAGGTCGTGCCGTTCACGGTCAGCGTGTCGTTGTCGAGGTCGAGCGTGGCGAGGTCGCCGGTGTTAATTTTTTCGCACAAGCGCTCGCTCGCGTCGTACGGATAGAGCTCGCCGGTGGCGACGCAGTTGCGGAAAAAGATGCGCGCGAAGGACTCGGCGATCACGGCTTCGCAACCTGCCGCGCCGAGGGCGATGGGGGCGTGTTCGCGCGAACTGCCGCAACCGAAATTTTTGCCGCCGATGACGATTTTATACGGCGTCTTGGTCGCGCCTGCCGGGAAGAATTTTTCCGGGTAGTCGGCGTCCGAGAGGCCGATGAGAGCGAAGGTGCCGAGCTTTTCGTACTCGTCGGGCTTCGTCGGCACGAGGGTGAGGTATTGCGCGGGGATGATCTGGTCCGTGTCGATGTTGTCGCGGACGACGAAGACGGGACTGGTGATGGAGTGGGCCATGGTAGGACGGACAGGAAAGCGCACGGAAGCGGAAAAGGAACAGGAATTTTCCGCGGGGATTTGCCATTGGGGGAAGCGGGCGATGCGGTTTCGATCAGCCGAGAATGCAATCCGCCGTGCGTGCGGTCGCGCCTTGGTGCGGTACGAGTGCGGCGCGGGCGCGCGCGCCGAGCGCGGCGCGCAACTCCGCGTCTGCAAGCAGCGCTCGGATCGTGGCGGGCAGATCGGAGGCGGCAGCGATTTGCACGGCAGCGCCGTCATGCAAAAGGTGCGCGACGAGCGGGGCGAAATTTTCCATGTGCGGTCCGAAAATGACGGGCAGGCCGAGCGCAGCGGGCTCGCCCGCGTTTTGTCCGCCGATTTCGGAAATGCCGGGCAGACTTTTGCCCACGAAAACGACGGTCGCGAGCGCGTACCAGTCGCGGAGTTCGCCGGTGGTGTCCACGAGGAGCA
Source organism: Chthoniobacterales bacterium (assembly GCA_038326125.1). GTDB lineage: Bacteria > Verrucomicrobiota > Verrucomicrobiia > Chthoniobacterales > Chthoniobacteraceae > SXWH01. Next base: position 2,145 of record JBBQJR010000057.1, on the reverse strand, counting down.
CGTCGGCTTCGGCGGTTGCCGGAAGTTTGCTGCGCAGCGCAACGCGCAGTCCGGCGCGCGTGAGCTCTTCAAAAATCACGGCGGCGCGCTCGACGTGGCGCGGGACGAGGATGAGGCGCAGCGTCGGAAATTCCGCGCGCAATTTTTGCAGAGCCTCGGCGAGCGCCTGTTCCTCGCGCGCCCAGGTGCTGCCGCCGACGACGAGCGGGCCGGAAAATCCGAGCGGCTGCACGAGCGCGCGAAACTCGGCTTCGCGCGACGGTGCGTCCATTTTGGGATTGGCGGCGTTGTCAAATTTCACGCTGCCCGTGTGCCGGATGCGGGCGCGCGGGACGCCGATTTTGGCAAATCGCGCGATGTCCTCCGCTTCGGACACGCAGACGAGATCGAAGAAACGCCAGACGTCGCGCGCGATTTTTCCAAACCGACGCCAGCGACGTTCGCTGCGTGGCGAAAGTCGCGCCGCGGCGAGCACCACGCGGATGCCGTCGGCGCGGGCAGCGGCGAGGAGATTCGGCCAGATGCCGCCCTCCGCGAGGACGAGCACGCGCGGCCGGAACACGGCGATGGCGGCGCGCGCGGCGAAGGCGAAATCAATCGGATTGTAGAGCGGCGTGAGCCAGCCGAGCGCGGCGGCTTCGCGCAGCAGCAGTTCATAGCCGGTGCTTGTGGTGACGGAGAGGACGACGCGCGCCTGCGCATCGCGGGCACGAATGGCGCGCGCAATTTTCAGCGCGACAAGCGTCTCGCCAACGCTGATCGAACAGATCCAAACTGGCGCGGGATTCTCCGCGAGCCGCACGCGCATTTTCGCATCGTAGCGACCGAAACGCTGGCCGAGCCCGATGCCGTAGCCCGGTGGTTTTTGCTGCGCGGCACGACCGCGCTCGCGGCGCACGAGACGCAGCGCGTAAAACGGCAGCGCCGCGAGGAACGCGAGCGGAAAGAGCAGCCGGTAAAGCAGGAGCGCCATGCGATCATGCCGAATGGCGAAGGGCGCGACGGGAGGCAATGACGAATGGCGCGCGCGGGTGGGAAAACCATCGCGCTCCACGCAATTCGGCCATTGAGAATGCTGTGGCTAGCGCGCCATCAGCTCCTCGATTTCGTCGGCCTCGATCGGGATGCCGGCCATCAAATTGATCGGCTCGCCATCCGTGACGACGACAGTGTTCTCGAGACGCACGGCGAGTTTTTCCTCGGGGATGTAAATGCCCGGCTCGACGGTCATCACCCAGCCGGACTGCATGGGCTTCGTCGTGTCGCCGACGTCGTGGACGTCGAGGCCGATGGGGTGGCCGAGGCCGTGCATGAAATATTTTTTCACCGCGGGAGTGTCGCTGTCGGCAGGCTGCTTTTTCACGTCGCGCGGCTTCAGCAGGCCGAGTTCGAGCAATTCCTCGGTCATGTGCGCCTCGGCTTCTTTCTGCCATGACTTCGGGAGAAGGCCGGGGCGCAGTGAGTTTGTGCTCGCGCGGAGGACGCGCAGGACGGCGTTGTAGATTTGACGCTGGCGGCGGGAGAATTTTCCGCTCACGGGAATCGTGCGCGTCATGTCGGAGTTGTAGTTCGCGTAGCTCGCGCCGACGTCGAGCAGCAGGAGCTGGCCGGCTTTCAACTCGGCGGAATTTTCCTGGTAGTGCAGGCAGCACGCATTTTTTCCGCCGGCGACGATGGGCTCATACGCGAAGCGCCCGCGTCCGCGGATGAACTCGTGCGCGAACTCCGCCTCCACGTCGGTTTCCGTCCTGCCGGGCTTCGTAAACTTCAGCACGCGGCGGAACGCCTTTTCCGTGAGCTTGCACGCGCGCGCGATGACTTCGAGTTCGCGCGCACTTTTCACGAGCCGCAGCGAATGCAGCAGCGGCGCGAGCCGGCGCAGGTCGTGCACCGGGAAACGCTCCCGCACGTCGCGGATGAAACGATCATCGCGCGTCTCCACCTCGTCGGCGGCGCGCTTGTGCTCGTTCGTATTCAGGAAAATGTGCTCGGCCTCGCACGCGAGCCGGCGGAACGTGGGCCAGAATTCCTGCATCCATTTCACGGTCTTCATGCCCGTGAGCTTCTGCGCCTCGTCCTTGCGCAGCTTGTGGCCTTCCCAGAGTTCGTTCTGCTCGTTCGGCTCGCGGACGAAGAGGATCTCGC
>JBBQJR010000056.1:0-11786 GCA_038326125.1 Chthoniobacterales bacterium | reverse complement strand
TTCGGCATTCACGTAGCGCCCGCTTTGCACGCGCTCCGCGACGAGCTTTTCCTGTTCGGCTGTCAGCGTAATGGTCATGCGCCGAGCGTAGCACACGGTCCATCCGCATTGCCAGCACGCGATCCCTGCGCCAGCATTCGCGGCATGAACGCCTCCATCGCCAGACTTTCAGCGATCATCATGCACGCGCTGCTTGTAATTCAAAAGCGGGCCAAGCGAACAAAGCGGGGAACACGGAGAAACTCGTAACGCGAATGTATCGGGTGCTATCTTCCATTTCTCAATTCACCGCCGCAGCAGATCGGCTTGAAGCTCACGGCATCCGTGCCCGCCGCCCGCACGAGCAACGCCGCCACGCGCGTCTTGCCCACGCCCGTGTCCGTGCCGGTGATGAAGATGCTCATCAAGTTCAGCGCGATCCGCTATTTGGATCGCGGCATTCCGTCTCAAAACGCCAGCCGTGTAGCTCACAAAGATTCACCGCAACATCCGTTTCGAGGTTTTGGTTCTGGTTTGTGAAAACCCCGATATCCATTAGGTTTTTGATGATAACGAAGGGCTTCAAATTCATTGCCGCAGCAAGGCTCTTCACCGTAGTCGGAGGAGTAATAGAAACGACCTTCGCAGGCGGTGGCGTGGTGGTTGTTGTGGGAGGCGTCGAAGCGACGCGATACCCTGCTTCCAGATAGTCGTGTTGAAGCCACTTGCACGCGTAATCCAATGATGTGATGCAGTGCGCCACGAACTCTGCATCTATCTCATCGCTTTCGTCTCCTTGGTCATGGGACCCAAAGTTGCCGTGCTGCTGAATGTTGAGAAGGTGCAGATTCAGTTTTTTGGGCAAATCAGCCGCCTTGTTGAGTTGTTGGATCAGCACATCAAGACCAGTGGGAATATTGCTTTTCCCGATCTTGTCGTAAAAGAGAATTTTGCACACGGCTTCTCCAGTTTTCCGCGCGATCATCAAAGCCACTTCAGGATCATCGAGCATGTATTCACGCGCCTTTGCGTGCCATCGCTGTATTCGTTGAAATGCTGACAAATGCGGAAGACTCATTGGTGTCCTTCCTACTCCACCGATACGCTCTTTGCCAAGTTGCGCGGCTTGTCCACGTCGCGGCACATCGCTTCGGTGTTATCGCCCGCTCCCATTTTTCGAACGGAGAATTTCCGCGAGGCAGCTTTTCACCGTGGGGAGTTTCTCCGGGTTCAGCCATGCGCGCTTCACCCAGAAGCCGGGGATGCTCACGGATTCGATGCGGTCCGCGCCCTCGGCGAATTCCTCGAGCACATCCACATGCAGCCGGTAGAAACGGTGGACGAGTTTGCGCGGGTCGAGCACCCAATACTCGGGGACGCGGTGCCGTTCGTAAGCGGCGAATTTTTGCTCGGTGTCGCGTTTCACCGAGGAGGGCGAGAGGACTTCGCAGACCCACGTCGGCGCAAAGGGGATATGAGTCTCGGGCAGACGCATCGCCTGCGCGTTCGTGAAAAATGCGAGGTCAGGTAAAAAGGTCTCGCGGGAACTCAGGCGCACGGCGACGGCTTCGCGGTAAAGCCTGCCGAGATGTTCTTCTTCGACGTATTGCCGGAGCAAGCTGTCGAGGAAATTGAGAAGATCCGCGTGGTTGAGGCGGACAGGTGAATGCATGTGGATGAAGCCGCCAATGAGATCGGCGTGGATGCCGGGCTCCAGCCAGTCGAGAAATTCCTCGGAGGTGAGCAGCGCGGGGTGGCGCTTCGTGCGCAGCAAGCGCAGCCGGGCAGTTGCAGTGAGCGTGGCCATGCGCGGAGAATAGTGTGCGACTTGTGCGGCGGCAAGGAGCGGAGTCAGCCGCAACATTTTCCGCGCTACTCCACCGTCACGCTCTTCGCGAGGTTGCGGGGCTTGTCCACGTCGCAGCCGAGGGCGACGGCGGTGTGGTAGGCGAGGAGTTGCAGCGGGATGGCGGTGAGGATCGGCGAGAGGTAGTCGGGGCACGCGGGGATGCCGATGAAGTCGTCGGCGACACGCATGAGCTTGTCGCAGCCTTCGGTGCCGACGGCGATGATGGGGCCTTGGCGGGCGCGGACTTCCTCGATGTTACTGATGTTTTTTTCGAGCACGGAATCCTCGGGCGCGATGACGACGGTCGGGACCTCGGGCGTGATGAGCGCGATGATGCCGTGCTTCAGTTCCGCGCTCGGGTGGCCGCTTGCGTGGAGGTAGCTGATCTCTTTCATCTTCAGCGCGCCTTCGAGGGCGGCGGGGTAGTTGAACTGCCGTCCGAGGAACATCATCGCCGTGGCCTTCGCGTATTTTTGCGCGATGGCGCGGATGTGATCGTTCTGCTGGAAAATCGCGCGCACTTTCTCCGGCAGCGCCTCAAGCTCATGGATGATCCGGAGTCCCTCCGTCGTGCTGAGGTGGCGGATGCGACCGAGCATCAGCGCGATGAGCGTGAGGATGGTGACTTGCGAGGTGAAGGACTTGGTCGCGGCGACACCGATCTCCGGGCCGGCGTGCATGTACACGCCGCCGTCGCTCTCGCGGGCGACGGTGCTGGCGACGTTGTTGCAAATGCCGAGCGCGCGCAGACCCTTGCGCTTTGCCTCGCGCAGCGCGGCGAGCGTGTCGGCGGTTTCGCCACTTTGTGAGACGCAGAGGACGAGCGTGTTCTTCGGCAGCGGGAGCTGGCGGTAGCGGAATTCGCTCGCGAATTCGACCTCGACGGGCACGTGCGCGAGCGCCTCGATGATGTATTCGCCGCACATCGCCGCGTGCGCTGCGGTGCCGCAGCCGGTGATGATGATGCGGTAAATGTCGCGCAATTCGCCGGGCGTCATGCCGAGGCCGCCGAGCTTCGCGGTGGCTTCCTCGCGGGAAAGGCGGCCGCGCATCGCGTCGCGGATCGTCTCGGGCTGCTCGAAGATTTCCTTGAGCATGTAGTGCGGGTAGTCGCCCTTGCTCACGTCCTCCGCGCTGAATTCGACCTTCGTGACCTCGAAGCCGCTCGCGCCGCCGAGCAGCGAACTGATTTCAAAATCATCGCGGCCGATCACGGCGATGTCGAAGTCCTTCAAATAAACGGCCTCGCGCGTGTGCGCCACGATCGCGCTCACGTCGCTTGCGAAAAAATTCTCGCCTTTGCCGACGCCGAGCACGAGCGGACTGCCGCGGCGCGCGCCGACGATGGCGTCCGGCACATCCGCGTGCATGAGCACGAGGCCGTACGTGCCGACGACCTGCTGCAACGCCTCGCGCAGCGCCTCGACGAGGATGGCTGCGCCCGAGGATGACGCGGATTTTTTAACCACGGATGACACGGATTTCGCGGATGATTCTTTTGCGCTTCGCGCAGGGATTTCGGAGTGCGCTCCAGCATGCTCTTCGCTGCTTTTCCCATCCGTGCCATCCGTGTCATCCGTGGTTAAAAAATCCGCGCCATCCGGGTGCGCCCGATCCGCGGCCGCACGCAGTTCGTCGTAGTGCTTGCCGATGAGGTGCACGAGCACCTCGGTGTCCGTCTGCCCGGTGAAGATGTGGCCTTCGCGGATGAGCTGATCGCGGAGCGTCGCGTAGTTTTCGATCACGCCGTTGTGGCAGATTGCGAGGCGTCCACTTTGGTCGAGGTGCGGGTGCGCGTTCTCGTTCGTCACGCCGCCGTGCGTGGCCCAGCGCGTGTGCGAGATGCCGGTGCTGCCGGGCAGCGGCGATTCGCCCAGGAGCGCGGCGAGATTCGCGATGCGGCCGATGCGCTTGCGGGTGTCAATCGCGCCATCCGTGATCGTGGCGATGCCGGCGGAATCGTAGCCGCGATATTCGAGGCGGCGGAGGCCTTCGAGGAGAACGGGGACCGCCTGATTTTTGCCGATGTAGCCAACGATGCCGCACATGAGAAATGGAGAAAGTGAAAGTGGATTGCCGGGTGAGGCGCGCACTTATGCACGGGAGCGGCGCGAGCGGCAAACGGCTTCGCGCGGGGGCGAAATGGTTGTGAGGGTGGATCGAAGCTGTGGATTTTTTGCGGGTGCGGCGGGAGCGGAGCGGCGGGGGAGCACAGGCGACCCGCCTGTTGTTCCCGGTGGTCCGCCGGGAACACGGGAAACTGGAGATGATTGTTTGGAGAGCACGGCTGGGTCATCGCCTGTGGGAAACGCACGCTTCGCCACGTCCGAGGTTGCGGCGGGCCGCCGCAAACCACAGGCGGGCCGCCTGTGCTCCCCGCGCACTCGCGCGCGCTGCGCGCCGTATGCGCGCCGTATGCGCGCCGTATGCGCGCCGTATGAGCGATGCATGCACTCCGTGTGCGCGTCGTATGCTCTGCGGATCGTTGCCGCTCGCGAAATTGCCCGCGGGAAATTGCCCGCACGGATTTTGCCAGCGCGGTGTCTGCGGAATCGGATCGCGCTCCTGCGATCGGACTGGCAGGATTCTCCGCGATGCCCGGCGCGCCGAAGAAAAATGATCCGATGATGGCCACGCGTCAGAGCCTCATCGCGCGGCTCGGCGACCTCGATGACCGCACGCGCTGGGAGGAATTTTTCGAGACGTACTGGCGGCTCATTCACAGCGTGGCGATGCGCGCGGGGCTGCACGATGACGAGGCGCAGGAGGTGGTGCAGGAGACGTGCATCGCGGTCGCGCGCAATGTGGCGCGCTACGACAGCAAGGCGGGGTCGTTCAAATCGTGGCTGCTGCAAATGGCGCGCTGGCGGATCACGGATCAGTTTCGCAAACGCGACGGCCGCCGCGCGACGTCGAGCGATGATGACACGCGGGCGACGGGGACGATGGAGCGACTGCCAGGCGCGGGCGCGGGCGCCTTCACCGAAATGTGGGAGGAGGAATGGCAGCGGCATGTGTTCGGCGCGGCGCTCGCGCGGATGAAGCGGCGCGTGGATGCGAAGCACTACCAGATTTTCGACTGCGCGGTGATGAAGCAGTGGACGGCGTCGAAGACGGCGAAGGAACTCGGAGTGAACATCGCGCAGGTGTACCTCGTGCGGCACCGGCTGAAGACGATGCTGAAGCAGGAACTGAAGGCAATCGAGCGGTAGCGCTGCGCTACGAGGCGAGGGGGAGGAAGACGGTGAAGGTGCTGCCGGCGCCGATTTTCGTGGTGAGGCGGACGGCGCCGCGCGCCTCGAGCACGAGGGCTTTCACGCTGCCGAGGCCGAGGCCGGTGCCTTTGCCGGGAGGTTTCGTGGTGAAGGGTTCGGCGAAAAGCCGCGCGACGACATCGGGCGAAATGCCGGGGCCGCTGTCGCGCACGCTGATGGCGATCATGGGAGCGCCGGGGACGAATTTTCCGGCGGCGATGAAGCGCTCGTTCGCGTCATTTTTGAAACCGGTGAAGTCGAATCTTTCCGGGAGCATCTGCGCGATGATATTCACGCGCACGGGCGCGCCTGCGCTCTGCAGTCCGTTGAGGGCGAGATTGATCAGCACGCGGAGCAGATGCGTGCCGGAGATGGCGGCGTGGGTGTGGCCGTCGAGTTCGCTGAGGGTGAGTTCGCAGCCTGCCGCGCATGGGTGCCGGCTTAGGAGTTCCTCGAGGTCAAGCAGCACTTCGTTCACGGCGACGCGGTCGGAAGGAACACTCTCGCCGGCATGGCGGACGCCGAGGTAGCGCTTGGAAATCTCGAGGCAGCGCACGACCTGGCTGTGGACGCGCGCGATGCTGCCTTTCATTTTTTCCAGCTCCTCGCCCTCGAGGCTGGCGGCGTTGCTGACCTGCTTGTGGATGAGCTCGATGAAGCCGTTGATGACCGTGAGCGGGCTGTTCAGGTCGTGCAAAATATTGCCTGCGGTGTCGCCAGCGGGCTCGGCGATTTTGCCGTGGGCGGCGATCTCGGCGCGCAATGCCTCGAGGCGCGAGTGCGCGCCTTTCAGTTCGAGGCTCGTGCGGCGTTTCGCGAGCGCGCGGCGGGCGGCGGTGCGCAGTGCGGCGATGTCGCCGTGGACGGCGATCTCGGCGCGCACTGCCTCGAGGCGCGAATGCGCGCCTTTCAGCTCGAGGCTCGTGCGGCGTTTCGCGAGGGCGCGGCGGGCGGCGGTGCGGAGCGCGGCGATGTCGAAGGGCTTGTTGAGATATTCGCGCGCGCCGAGGCGGAGCGCCTGCCGCGCGGTCTCGAGCGTCTCGTATGCGGTGAGCATGATGACTTCGATGTCCTCGTCGATCTGCTTGAGTTCGCGCAGGACATCCACGCCGGACATGCCGTGCATGAGGATGTCGAGGATGGCCACGTCCACCTTCGTGGTGCGCGCGAGTTTCAGCGCGTCGGTGCCGTTCGAGGCGAGGAGCACGTCGAACTCGTTTTTGAACACGACGCGCAGCGAAGTGCGCGGCCCTTCCTCGTCGTCCACGACGAGCAGGACCGGCTTCACGGGTTCGGGGGCCGTCACTTTAGAAGCGATATCCAACACTGATAGAGAGGGCATGGCTGTCGAATTCGTAGGTGCCTGCGGCGAGGCCGGTGACGGTGCGGGTTGGGCCGTGAGCATACTGGTAAGCAGCGTCCACGTCCCAGTTTTTCCACTTTTTGCCGAGGCCGACGCTGAAGATGTGGCGGTTCGAGTCGGGCACGATGGGATTGAAGGAGGCATTGGGGACGCTGTTTTCGCTGTAGATGTAGCCGGCGCTCGCGGAGAAGCCGTGGTCGAATTGGTATGTCGCGCCGAACTCGTAGAAGAACGACGACTGCCAGTTGAACGGCAGCGAGACGCTGCCGGTGCTCTGGTTGAGCGTGACGGTGTTCAGGCGATCCCAGTCGGTCCAATCCACGTTGACTTCGAGATTCCACCGCTCCGTGGGGCGGTAGCTGTAGCCGAGGACGACGTTTTGCGGGAAGACGATGTTCGCCGTGGCGGGCTCGCGATTGCTGATCACGGTCGGGATGAAAGTGTAGGAGTGGCCGTCGAAATTCACCTGCGTCTCGCTGCGATACATCACGCCGAAACTGTGCTTCGGCAGCGGCCGCCACATGATGCCCGCGTTCGCGCCGACGGCCCAGCCGCTGCCTTCAAATTGAAAACCATCGCCGCTGAAAGTGGGGAGGATGCCGCGCTTGAGCTCCGCTTTCGCGTAGTTGATCGTCGGGCCGGCGGCGATGGAAAGAGTGTCGGTGACCTGCCAGGAGACGACGGGATTGATCGTCGCGTAGCTGATGCTGCCGCTGATCGCAAGCTGGCGCAGCGGATTATTTTCCGCGTAAAAGACGCCGAACCCGTACGGCGTATAGATGCCGAGGCCGAAGGTGAGCTTCGAGTTTGGCTTTTTCCACGTTGCGAAAAAATTGCCCGTCGCCTGCCAGCGATGGCTGATGTCGAACGAGCGCGTGCCGCCGCCGAGGTTCGCCTCGCTGCCGAGCGTGATGCCGTAGAGTCCGAGGCGCAGCCGCACGCCGCCTTCGCCGTCCTGCTCCGCGGCGACGGCTTTTTTTCCCGTGCCTGTGCCGTATGAAAGTGGCGGGGCGTAGAGCTGCGAGATGCCGGCGGGGTTGTAGTAGATTGCCGAGGGATTGTCGGCGGTGGCGGTGAAGGCGTTGCCGCGGGCGGTGGCGTGCGCGTCCTGATCCGCGATGCGGATGCCGAGGGCGAAAGAGACGCAGGGGTACAGTGCAGCAATGGCGCAAGCCAATGCGATCGGTTGGGCTGATTTCATTTGGAGCAAATGTGAGATAGCAAGTTGCCTGCCTCCGAGAAAGTGAAAGTTCTCTCACGACGCGTGCCCGCACGCCTCGCGGCAGCCCGCGGTGCGCGCGCATGACACCGAATTTATGTCTTTTTCCCAAGCAATCCTGCTCGCGGCGGCTCAAGCTCGGCGATCTATGAAGCTACTGGTCATCGAAGATGAAGCGAAGATTGCGAGCCTGCTGAAAAAGGGCCTGCAGGAACAGGGCTTCCAAGTGGACATCAGCGCCGATGGCGAAGACGGCCTCGAGCGCGCGACGACGACGCCGTACGACGCCATCGTGATCGACATCATGCTGCCGAAGCGCGACGGCCTCAGCGTGCTGAAAACTCTGCGGACGCGGAAAGTGACTGCGCCCGTGATGATCATCACCGCGCGTGGCGACGTGAACGAACGCGTGGAAGGGCTGAACCTCGGCGCGGACGATTACATGGCGAAGCCGTTCTCGATGGACGAAGTGGTCGCCCGCATCCGCGCGCTCGTGCGGCGCGTGACCGGCGAGACGATCACGCTTTATAAAGTGGGCGACCTCATGATGAACCTCGTGACCCGCGAAGTGCTGCGCGGCGCGCGGCGCGTCAGCCTCACGGTGCGCGAATTCCGCCTGCTCGAGCACCTCATGCGGCTGCCCGGCCAGGTCGTCACGCGCACGCAGCTCATCGAGCGCGTGTGGGAATACCATTTTGATCCCGGCACGAATCTCGTGGACGTGTACATCCAGCGGCTGCGCCGGAAAATTGACGACGGCGAGGAAGTGAAACTGATCCAGACCGTGCGCGGCGTCGGGTATTGCGTGCGGGCGGAGTAGGGGATGAAACGCTGGCCGCTGCGGACGCGACTGGTGCTGTGGACGGTGCTGGTCGGCGGGCTTTCCGTCGCGCTCTTCGGCGGGATCATCGCCCTGTCGCTGAAGTCGAAATTGCGGCACCAACTCGATGTGACGCTGCGCAGCGAGGGCGAGAGCGTCTTCGCCGGCGTCGCGCAGCTCGGCCATCCGATGAAGTGGGGCAACCCCGCGGAGGTCGCGAAACTTTTCACCTCCGTGATCAGCCTCTACAGCTTTGAAATCGAGCAGCCGCCGGGCACACTCGTGTATCGCTCAAAAGATCTCGGCAACATGCCGCTGCCGACCGGCGAGGACGGCGTGGCCTTCACCGGAACGATCGGCCCGAGCGACACGGCACGCGTGCTGCAGCTCGGCAGCGACACGATGCGGTTGCGCGTGGCGGTGGATCTCAGCCCGTTCAACTAGTGGGAAAAAAGCATGTGGTGGACGTACGCGATCATCCTCCCGCTTACGCTGGCCTTCCTCGCGGGCGGCGCCCGCTGGCTCTACGGCAAGGCGCTGAAACCGGTGGACGACATCGTTGCCGCGGCCGAGCACATCACCGCCGATCGGCTCGAGCAGCGGCTGCCCACGAGCGGAAATCACGACGAGCTCGGGAATCTCACCACGGTGCTGAACCGCATGATCGACCGCTTGCAGCAGAGCTTCGAGCAGGCGCGGCGTTTCAGCGCGGACGCGTCGCACGAGCTGAAAACGCCGCTCACGATCATTCGCGGCGAGCTCGAGATCGCGCTGCGCTCGGGGGAAATCCCACACGGCGTCGAGCGCACGATGCTCGACCTGCTCGAGGAGACGGGACGGCTGATCCACATCGTCGAAGGGCTCCTGCTGCTCTCGCAGGCCGATGCGGGAAAATTTCCCGTCGGCACCGAGGTGGTCGCGCTCACGGAGCTGATCGAGGAGCTGGCCGAGGACATCGAGATCCTCGGCGATCGTCTGGAAATCGGCGTCGAACTGCGGCTCGCGCACGGCGTCATGGTCAAAGGCAGCCCGATGTTTTTGCGGCAGCTCGTGCTCAATCTTTTCGACAACGCGATCAAATACAACCGGCAGGACGGCACGATCACCTGCGAGCTCACGACGCAGGACGGACTCGCCATTTTTCGGATCGCGAATACCGGCGAGGACATTCCCGCCGAGCAGCGCGACCGGGTGTTCGACCGGTTCTTCCGCGTGGAATCGTCGCGCGCCCGCATGGATGCAGGCATCGGCGGCCACGGGCTCGGCCTGAGCATCGCGCGCGAGATCGTCCGCGCGCACGGCGGCACGATCACCGTGGAACCGTCCCAAGCGGGATGGATCGTGTTTCAGTTCACCATTCCTCTACATGAATCCGTGCGCGAGAGCGGCCCGGAAAACTCCGTGGCGAGTTCCGCGCAGCGGTTCTGAAATTGGGAGAAAATGCCATCGGAGTCGGATGGCGTGCCTCGGGTAGCGCGGGCGTCCCGCCTGCCGTGCCAAGCGTCCCGCTTGGCACATCGGAAAAGTGAAGATCCTCTGCGCGAGGAACGCCCTCGGACGTCCGATGTCCGACGCGAGACGCGTCGGACAGCAGGCGGGACGCCCGCGCTACCCCGAGGCACGCCATCCGCGCTCATCGCGATGAATCACTTCAGCGGCTCTTTTTTTCCGCAGCCGCAGCCGCCATCGGTCGAGCAGCCCTTCTTTTTCCGCCCGCGCAGCACGAGGTAAAGCACCGCGGCGAGGACGGCGGCGATGATAAGGATGTGCTGGATGGTCTCGTTCATTGGAAGCCAAGCAGGCGTCCGCCTTGGTACACGACGAACGCGCCGATCCACGCGAGCACGGTCATGTAGGCGATTTGGAAAAGCGGCCAGCGCCACGAATTCGTCTCGCGCCGCACGATCGCGACGGTGCTGATGCACTGCATCGCGAGCACGTAAAAGACCATGATCGAAAGGCAGACGAGCGGCGTGAAGACGGGCGTGCCATTCGCGCGGCGCTCGTCGCGCATCTGCGTGCGGAGGTCTTCGCTGTCCTCCTTCGCGTTCTCGATGTTGTAAATCTGGCCCATCGTGCTGACGAAAACTTCGCGCGCGGCGAACGATGCGACAAGGCCGATTCCGATTTTCCAATCATAGCCGAGCGGCGCGATGATCGGCTCGATCGCATGGCCTGCGCGTCCGCCGAAACTGTGCGCGAGGACTTCGGCTTGCGTGGGATTTGGCGTCGAGGGTTTGGGAAAACTCAGCAGCGCCCAGAGGATCACGCTGAGCGCGAGGATGAGCGTGCCCGCGCGGCGGAGGAAGAGAAGCGCGCGTTCCCACATCCGCTGCGCGATGCCGCGGACGACGGGCGCGCGGTACGGCGGGAGTTCCAGCAGGAGCATCGGCGTCTCACCGCGCAGGATCGTTTTTTTGAAAAGCCCCGCCATCACGAAGGCCGCGACGATGCCGATCAGGTACATGCACAGCATCACGCCCGCCTTGGCCCACACGCCGTACGCGGGCATGAGCAGCGCGATCATGATCGCATAGACGGGCAGCCGCGCGGAGCAGCTCATGAGCGGCGCGACGAGGATGGTGACGAAGCGGTCGTTGCGGTTCTCGATCGTGCGCGTGGCCATGATGCCCGGAATCGCGCACGCAAACGAGCTGAGCAGCGGCACGAATGATTTTCCGTGCAGGCCGACGCGCGACATCACGCGGTCCATGATGAACGCCGCGCGCGCCATGTAGCCGCTGTCCTCGAGCAGCCCGAGGAAGAAAAAGAGGATCAAAATTTGCGGCAGGAAAACGACGACATTGCCGACGCCGCCGATCACGCCGTCCACAATGAGGCTCCGCAAATCGCCGTCCGGCAAATGCGCGCCGGTCCACTTCGCGAGCGCCTGCATCCCCGCGCGAATCCAGTCCATCGGCGCCTGCGCGACGACGAAAATGCAGACGAACATCAGCGTCATCATGCCGACGAACGCGAGCCAGCCCCAGAGCTTGTGCGTCAAAATCTGATCGACGTGATCGCTGAACGTGAGGCCGTGCGAGTCCTCGCCGCGGCGATGCACGACCGTCGCGCAGATTTCCGAGACCCAAGCGTAGCGCGCATCCACCGGCGCGGCGATGGGATCGAGGCCGCTCATTTTCAACCGCTCGCGCGCCGCTTGGATTTCCGCGAGCAGCGCAGTGTCGCCTTTCGCCTCGGCGGCAAGGCGTTCGTCTTCGAGCGAAAGCAGCAGCATCGCCTCGGGCCGCACGCTGGCGGTGTGGCATTTCAAAATGCGCGAGAGCGCGGCGACTTCGCGT
>JBBQJR010000055.1:0-12005 GCA_038326125.1 Chthoniobacterales bacterium | reverse complement strand
CGGCGTGCGGTCGATCCTCACGGCTTATATCGCGATGCTCTTCGTGCGCGGCGGGGCCGAGCCGGGGGCGGCGGAAAAGGCGACGGCGAAGACGATCGTTCACCTGTGGGTTTTCGCGACCTATTTCCTGCCGCTCGTCGGCGCGTGGATCGCGGATCGCTGGTGGGGACGCTACCGCACGATCCTGTGGCTCTCGCTCGCGTACTGCGTGGGGCACGCGCTGCTCGCGGTCGGCGAGGGGACAAAGTGGGGGCTGTTCGCCGGGCTCGCGTTTCTCGCCATCGGCTCGGGCGGCATCAAGCCGTGCGTCTCGGCCTTCGTCGGCGATCAGTTCCAAGACGGACGCGAGCACCAGCTCACGCGCATCTACAACCTGTTTTACTGGAGCATCAATTTCGGCGCGTTCTTCGCGTTTGCCTTCATCCCGGATCTGAAGGCGAAATTCGGCTACAGTTGGGCCTTCGGCATCCCCGGCATCGCGATGGGCGTGGCGACGATCATCTTCCGCATCGGTTCGCCGACGTATGTGAAAGTGCCGCCGTCTCGCGAGAGGCCGCCGCTCGACGACGCCGTGCGCGCGGAGAACTGCCGCATCCTGTGGCGCATCGCCGCCGTGTTCGCGCCGGTGATCATTTTCTGGTCGCTCTACGATCAGCAGAACACGACGTGGGAACAGCAGGGCGAGCAGCTCGTGCCGTGCATCATCCCGCTCCATTTCTGGAACTACACGCTCAACGGCGAAACCATGCAGACGCTGAATGCGATCTTCATCCTCACCTTCATCCCGCTCTTCACCTACGTCATCTACCCGTGGCTCGATCGGCGTGGAAAAAATCCCCCGCTCATCTGGCGCATGGCGATCGGCATGGGGATCATCGCCATCGCATTCGCCGCCGCCGCGCTCTTGCAGTCGCGCATCGAGTCGGGCGAAAAGCTGAGCGTACTCTGGCAGGCCGGCCAGTATGCGCTGCTCACCTTCGCCGAAGTGCTCGTCTCCACGACGGGCCTGGAATTTGCCTTCCGCAACGCGCCCGCATCGCTCAAGAGCACGATCATGAGCCTGTGGCTGCTCGCCGTTTCATTCGGGAATCTCCTCACCGCGCTCATCACCTGGCTGAACCATCACAAGGACGCGGCCGGCAAGGATACCGCGTACCTCGGCCCGGTGCAGGAGATGTTTTTCTACATCGCGCTGGTGCTCTTCGCGACCGGCGCATTCGTGGCCATCGCACGGCGCTTCCAGCCGCACACGGAGGTGCAAAAATGAGCGCGCGTGCGCATCTGGCGTGCGCTCTCCGCTGCACGCCGACCCGCTTCACGCGCACGATTTCCGATCCGCAATTTTGCATCCGTCATTCCCCATGAAACTCCTCCTCATCATCACCATGCTGAATTCCATCGCCCTCGCCGCCGACTGGCCGCGCATCACGTATCCGCCGACGCGCAAGGAGGACGTCTTGGAAGACTATTTCGGCACGAAGATCGCCGACCCGTATCGCTGGCTGGAGGACGACAACGCCGCGGAGACGAAGGCGTGGGTGAAGGAGCAAAACCATGTGACCTCCGCCTTCCTCGCGAGCATCCCGCGCCGCGAACTGATCCGCGCGCGGCTTGCGAAGCTGTGGAATTTCGAGCGGTACGGCACGCCGTTCGACCGGGGCGGGCGCTATTTTTGGACGCACAATTCCGGTCTGCAAAATCAGGGCGTGCTCTACACCGCCGATGCGCTCGACGCCGCACCGCGCGTGCTGCTCGACCCGAATACGCTCTCCGCCGACGGCACCGTGTCGCTGAAAGACACCGCGCCGAACGAAGACGGCACACTGCTCGCGTACGGCCTCAGCCGCGCGGGCAGCGACTGGGAGGAATTCCGCGTGCGCGACGTGGCGACGGGGCAGGATCGCGACGACGTGATCCAGTGGGTGAAGTTCAGCGGTGCATCGTGGATGAAGGACGGCAGCGGATTTTTCTACTCGCGCTTCGACGAGCCGAAGCCAGGCGAGGAACTGAAAGGCAAAGTGGAATTCCAAAAGCTCTACTTCCACAAACTCGGCACGCCGCAGAGCGCGGACACGCTTTTCTACGAGCGAAAAGATCATGCCGACTGGGGCTTTCACGGCACCGTCACCGACGACGGGCACTACTTGATCATCCACGTCTCGCAGGGCACCGAGACGAAGAATCGCATCTTTTTCAAAGACCTCACGCAGCCCGACGCGAAGATCGTCGAGTTGCTGAACGACTTCGACGCGGCGTATCATTTTGTGGACAACGTCGGCCCGGTTTTCCTTTTCAATACGGACCTCGAGGCGCCGCGCTACCGCGTGATCGCCGTGGACACAGGCGAGTCGGAGCGCGCGAAATGGCGCGAGCTGATTCCGCAGGCTGCGGAGCTGCTGGAGCATGTAAAGCTCACCGGCGGACGTCTCATCGCGAGCTATCTCAAGGACGCGCGCACTGCGGTGAAACTGTTCGATCTCGACGTGGTGGAACGCGCCGCGCCGTCGCGCGTTTCGGACGACCTGCAAAGCGAACGCGGAACGACGCGTTCCACCATCGCGGCCAAACCCGCCGGCGAACTCACGCTGCCGGGCATCGGCACCGTCGCGGGCTTCGGTGGACGCGCGAAGGACACGCACACGTTTTTCAGTTTTACGAGCTTCACCGAGCCGGGCGCGATCTACCGCATGGAAGTCGCGACGGCGAAATACAGCGTGTGGAAAAAGCCGCAGGTGGATTTTGCGAGCGCCGAGTACGAGACGAAACAGGTCTTCCTGCGAAGCAAAGACGGCACGCGCGTGCCGATGTTCATCACGCACCGGCGCGGTCTCGTGCTCGACGGCAGCACGCCGACGATTCTTTACGGCTACGGCGGCTTCAATATTTCGCTCACGCCCGCATTTTCCGTCTCGCGTGCCGTGTGGCTGGAGATGGGCGGCGTGTATGCCGTGGCGACGCTGCGCGGCGGCGGCGAGTACGGCGCCGAGTGGCACAAGGCCGGCACGAAGCTGCAAAAGCAAAACGTCTTCGACGACTTCATCGCCGCCGCCGAATGGCTCATCGCGAACCAATATACGCGCAGCGAAAAGCTCGCAATCCAGGGCGGCAGCAACGGCGGCCTGCTCGTCGGCGCAGCGATGACGCAGCGGCCCGAGCTTTTCGGCGCAGCAATCCCCGCCGTCGGCGTGATGGACATGCTGCGCTTCCACAAATTCACGATCGGCTGGGCGTGGAAGAGCGACTACGGCAGCTCGGAAAATGCCGACGACTTCAAGGCTCTGCTCGCCTATTCGCCGTATCACAATCTCAAGCCCGGCACACGCTACCCCGCCACGCTCGTGATGACCGCCGACCACGACGACCGCGTCGTCCCCGCGCACAGTTTCAAATTCGCCGCGCGTCTCCAGGAGTGCCAGGCCATCGGCGCGCCACCGGTGATGATCCGCATCGAGACGAGCGCCGGCCACGGCGCCGGCACCGCGCTCACGAAGGTGATGGAGGAAACCGCGGACGCGTGGGCCTTCCTCACGAAGGTGCTCGCGATGCCGTGAGAGACGCAGCGAGCGGGAAACCGTTGGACGAAGCGGGCAGCCTCTGGAATGCTGTTTTCCACGCACCATGAACGTTTGTCTCAGTCATTCGCACGCGGATAAAAAATGGGCGGACATTCTCCGGGCCGGCCTTGTCGCCGACGGATTTGAGGTCTGGAATCCCGTGGACGACATCACCCCGGGGCTGAACTGGCATTTGGAAACGGGCAAAGCTCTCGAACGATCCGATGCAATGATCGTTTTGCTTTCTCCCGATTCGGTCGCTTCGCCATACGTTCATTCGGAAATTGATTACGCTCTCAGCACCTCGAAGTTCCGCGGAAGACTGATCCCTGTCCTGTTAAAGCCGACGGCGGAGGTCCCTTGGATTCTTCAGCAACAGCAGTTCATCCGGGCGACCAAGGATGTGAGCGAGACCGTGCGTCATATCTCATCCGCCTTGAAAAAGGCAGAGGCCGCAGTGTGATGGCGGGTAAGCAAAAGCGAACCAGGCTGCCGCAGGAAGTCTTTCTCTCCCACTCGAGCAAGGACCGGAAAGCGGCACGGCGCATCGCGGAAACGCTGCGCAATCACGCGGTTCCAGTTTGGTACAGCGAGACCAATCTGGTCGCCGCCCAGCAATGGCATGATGAAATCGGCCAGGCTCTGGAACGCTGTGATTGGTTTCTCATCGTCCTGTCGCCGACTGCGACACGATCGGAATGGGTCAAACGCGAACTCCTTTACGCACTTCGCATGCCTCGATACCAGCGCCGCATCGTGCCCATCCGTCACCGTGCCTGTGACGCGGCAAAGCTATCCTGGACTCTCGATGATTTCCAAGCCGTTGATTTCACCGAAGATTTTGATGCGGGCTGCCGTGCCCTCCTGCGCACTTGGGGAATAGGCTTCGATCCCAGGAAGTAATCTGCGGGCGTTCTAGCTTCCAAGTCGCAGCGCCGCGAGCAGATCATCCAGCGAGACCGCGGCGATGGCCGTCGCGGTGTCGCTCATCGCAAACGGCAAAATGAGCCCGCGTCCGTGCACGAGCGATCCGCAACTGTACACGACATTCGGCACGTAGCCTTCGCGCTCGTTCCCCTCGGGCGAGAGCAGCGGTGTGCGCAGGCGGCCGAGCACTTTCGTCGGATCGTCGAGATCGAGCAGCGCGGCTCCGATGCAATATTTTCGCATCGGCCCGACGCCGTGCGTGATGACAAGCCAGCCGGCCTCGGTCTCAATCGGTGAGCCGCAGTTCCCGATTTTCACGGACTCCCACATCGCCGCGGGGCGCAGGATCACCTCGGGATTGCTCCAGTGATGCAGGCTGTCGGAAAACATGATGAAAAGGTTTTCGTCGTCCTGCCGCGAGAGCATGGCGTAGCGGCCGCCGATGCGGCGGGGGAAAAGCGCCATGCCTTTGTTTTGCACGGCGGCGCCATTCAGCGTGAGCACGCGGAAGTGGAGAAAATCCTGCGTCTCGATGAATTGCGGGAGGATCGCGCGGCCGTTGTATGCGGTGTAAGTCGCGCAATAGAGGACGCTGCCGTCGTCGTCCACGAAGCGCACGAAGCGCGCATCCTCGATGCCGTTGCTTTCATTCGGCGAGACCGGGAAAATGATGCGTTCGCTGACGGCGATTTTGGAGGAGAAATTCAGCTCGTAGTTCGAGTCCGCCAGCCAGCGGAAACACTCGAGGGCGCGGCGCAATTCGCGGGTGACGGGCTTCGACTCGGCGCGCACCCGGCGCACGCTTTCGTCGAGTTCGTGGAGCGTGAAAATCTCCGCCAGCGAAGCCATCACCGCCGCGGCGTGACCGTCGGCAAAACCCATCTCCCGCAGTTTCGTGACGAAGCTCTTTTTCGTGTACGTCGGATTGTGGACGATGTCCGGGACGGTGACGAAACGCGAGACGGGCTCGACGGTGATCGCATTCGCCGCGGAAATCATGCCGGTGCGAAATTCAATCGAGGAAATGTGCCCCTCGCCCGTCGCGCGCAGACTCATGATGAAGCGCAGCGCGCCCTCCGGCACGCCGTTCTGATCGGGATGCGGGACGATGGAGGGATTGAAAAGCGCCGCGGATTCCAGCGCATATTCGCCGGAAAAAAGCGCGCCGATGAGAAGCTGGCGCACGCGGGAAATCGGCTGCTGCGAGGCGATGCGCGACGAGACTTTCGCGTAGTGGATGAGCAGGAGCGACTCGAGATCGAAATGCCGCGCCGCAAATTCCGGGAGGATCGCCTGCAACTCGGCCTCGGCCTCCGCCTCGCTCATCGCCAGCGCGCGATGCAGGATGCGGGTGACCAGCGCGGCCTTGCTGGGAATGAACGGGCGGATGATGACGCGCGCGCTGTCGGGCTGGAAGGTCACCTCATGGCGATGCACGGGGATGGGAGTCATGGGCGGAGCGGGTCGGCGATGGGATGGGCGGCGGTGTTCATTTCCGCGAGCGCGAGGTGAAAGGCGAGGGAGGATTCCGCGCCCTGATTTTCGCTGATGCGATCGGCATGCAGGCCGTCGCTGCATCCGCCGGTGGTCGAATCGTAGAGCGGCACGCCGAGATCGTTGCGCCCGAGGAACCACTCGAACGCGCGCTTCGCTTCGCGCGACCACGAGGCATCCTGCGTCGCCCGAAAAGCCTCGAGACACGCGCTCACCATCGCCTGCGCCTCGACGGGCTGCTGATCGAAATCCGCGCGTGCACCGTCCCGATGATAGAATCCATTGCTCCCGACGGGGCGAAAGTGACCGGCCTGCGTTTTTTGAATCGCGACGAGCCAGCGCAGCGACTTCAACCCGATTTCGAGTGCCTCGGGATTTGGCATCCACTGCCCGCTGAGGATGAGCGCCTGACAGAAGCGCGCGTTATCGTACGTCGCGCCCGGCTCGAACCACGGCCAGTTTTCCGTGGCGCAGCTTTTCCACAGCCGCACGAGTTCGCCGGTGAGCAGTTTGCGCGCGGCGACGACGGTCGGATGGATCGGGTAGCTGCGCAGGTATTCGTGGATGCCGAGCAGCGTGAAAGCCCACGCCCGCGGTGAGGAAAAAGTGCCGACGATCGTGAGGCCACGCTCGAAAAGCTGCGCGCACAGCCGGCGATGCCCGGCATTTCGCGAGCGTCCCGCGCCCACGCCCACGGCCCAGAGCGCGCGCGCGTGGCTGTCCTGGCTGCCCGCGTGTTCGAGCCACTGGCGACCGTGACTCATGAAATTGCGGAAATGTCCCGTCTCATTATTCAGCGCCGCGGCGAGGAAGGCGAGGTAGCCCGTCGCGAGCCGATCCAGATTTTCCGTCGGCGGATCGCCGCCCGTCTCCGCGAGCAGATTGCAAAGGATGAAGGCGCGCGCGTTGTCATCCGTGCAGTAGCCCTCGTGGAAATTCGGCACATTGAAAATCGCGTGCTGGAAAATCCCCGTGCCGTCCGACATGCGCGCGATGTGATCCAGCCGCAGGGGCGGCAAATCGTACGGCCGGCTCGCGAGCGTCCATCCGGCAAAAGCCGCGCGCGGTGTGGCGCGGCGATCGGCGCGCGCGTGCTGGAAGGATTCCAGATAGCGCTGCGCCACCGCGGGCCAGATCATCTCGCGGCCCATCGCGTACGCAGCGCGGCGCGTCTGCTCCATTTGCGCCGGGTCGTCGAGAAACGCGCACACCGCCTCGGCGATCGCCGCGGGATGGCGAAACGGCACGAGCTTTCCACGGCCGTCCGCGAGCAACTCCTGCGCGTGCCAGTACGGCGTGGAGACGACCGCCTTCCCCGCACCGAAAACATACGCGAGCGTGCCCGAAGTGATCTGCTGCTCGTTCAGGTACGGCGTCACGTAGATGTCCGTCGCGCCGATGAATTCCTTCAGGTCATCGAGCGACACGAAGCGGTTGTAAAAAATGACGTGCTCCTTCACTCCGCAATCCTCGGAGAGCCGTTCGAGACCGAGGCGATAGCTCTCGCCTTCGCGCGCGACGAGGTGCGGATGCGTCGCGCCGAGCACGAGGTACACGGCGCTCGGATGCCGTCGCACGATTTCCGGCAGCGCCTCGATCACCTGCTCGATCCCCTTCCCCGGTCCGAGCAGCCCAAACGTGAGCAGCACCGTGCGCCCCTCGACGCCAAACTGCGCCTTGTGCACGCTCGAATCCGCAAACGCGATGTCCGGGATGCCGTGCGGGATCACGTCAATCTTCGCCTCGGGCACCGCGTAAATTTCGCGCAACACGTCCGCGCCCTTGCGCGCCATCACCACCACGCGGTCGCTCAGGCGCACGACTTCTTCCATGACCTTGCGCTGCGCGGGATTGGGGTCGCGCAGCACGGTGTGCAGCGTCGTCACCACCGGCATCCGCACTTCCTTCAGCAGCGCGAGCAGATGACTGCCCGCCGCGCCGCCGAAGATGCCGAACTCGTGCTGCACGCACAGAATCTCGGCGTTGTTGAAGTTCAAAAATTCCGCCGCGCGACGATAGGAATCCAAGTCCTTCTCGAACACTTCAAACCGCACGCGCGGCGGGTAGCGGTAGCCCTCGAGGCGATCGTTCATCGCGCCCGCAAAACACTCCGCACCGGGCGCAGCGGCGGCCATCGATTCGCACAGGTCGCTGGTGAAGGTCGCGATGCCACAGCGGCGCGGCTCGTAACCGCCGAGAAAGGCAATCCGCTGGGGAGAGGTGGAGTCATTGGGCATGATTATTTTTCCAGCGTCACCATGTCCTCCGCAGCGGACACGACCTTCACAGCGGAATTCACTCGAGATGATCGGTTGCGCGGAGTTGGCAACGTTTGGTGATCCTTAAATCGTGGCTGCCGCGATCGCTGGCCCCATCGGTGCGGCCGGAGTCGCCGCGGAGACATCCACGACGGTCCCAGCCTCCGAGTTGGGGAAAAATGTTCGCGTCTCGACTATCCGCCCGCCCCGCCTTCGCCGCCGGGCTTGGTCATCTCGACGGGATCGAGTGCGGTGGCGAGTTGATCGTCCGGCAGCACTTTTTTCTCGCGGCAAAGTTCACGCACGGTCTTGCCCGTCTTCGCGCTCTCCTTCGCGATCTCTGCGGATTTGTCGTAGCCGATCACGGGCACGAGGCTCGTGACCATTGCCATCGAGTATTCGATCAGTTCGGCACAGCGCTCCTTGTTTGCGACGATGCCCTCGACGCAGCGCCTGCGGAAAATTTCCACGACATTCGTGAGGAGGCGGATGCTCTCCAGCATCGCGTGCGCGATGACGGGCATGCCCACGTTCAGCTCGAAATTGCTGAGCTGCGCCGCGGCCCACGTCACCGTCGCGTCGTTGCCAATGACACGCGCGCAGACTTGCAGCACGGCCTCGCACATTACGGGGTTCACTTTTCCCGGCATGATGCTGCTGCCAGGCTGCGTCTCGGGGAGCGAAATTTCGCCGATGCCGCAGCGCGGGCCGCTGCCGAGCCAGCGGAGATCGTTTGCGATTTTCGTGAGGCTCGTGGCGACGGTTTTCAAAGTGCCGCTCGTCTGCACGAGCCCGTCCTTCGCGCTCTGCGCCTCGAAGTGATCCTTCGCCTCGCGGAATTCGTTGCCGGTCGTGGTGCTGAGGATTTTCGCGACGATGCCGGGGAAATCCGGGTGGCAGTTCAGCCCCGTGCCGACGGCGGTGCCGCCGATGGGCAGCTCCTCGACCTCGCGGATCGCGGCGCGCAGACGCTCGACTCCGAGTTCGCACTGCCGCGAGTAACCGCCGAATTCCTGCCCGAGCCGCACGGGCGTCGCGTCCATGAGATGCGTGCGGCCGATTTTGATCATGTCCCAAAATTCCTGCGACTTCGCCGCGAGCGCGCCGCGCAACGCGTCGAGCGCGGGGATGAGCGTGATGCGGAGTTGCTCGGCGACGGCGACGTGGATCGCGGTCGGGATCACGTCGTTCGACGACTGGCCCATGTTCACGTGATCGTTCGGATGGACGGGATCGCGCGAGCCGATCGGTTTGCCCGCGAGCTGCGAGCAGCGGTTCGCGATGACCTCATTCGCATTCATGTTCGTCGAAGTGCCGCTGCCGGTCTGGAAAATATCGATCGGAAAATGCGCGTCGAGCTTGCCGTCCATCTCTTCCTGCGCGGCCTGTGCGATGTAGCCCGAGCGCTCCTTCGTGTTGCGCCCAAGTTCGAGATTCGCCTGCGCCGCCGCGCCTTTGATCATGCCGAGCGCGCGGATAAATTCGCGTCCGAAGCGGTAGCCGCTCACGGGGAAATTCAGCACCGCGCGCTGCGTGGAGGCGGCATAAAGTGCGTCAGCGGGAACCTCCATCGGGCCCATGGAATCTTTTTCGGTACGGGTGCTCATGTGAACGCGGATTCTGTTCGGCGCGCGCGAGGACGTGTCGAGAGGAAATGACGGTGCCGAGGTGTCACCGAACAACGAAATCGCCCGGCGCTTCAGCGCTGGGAACATTCGTGGACGCGGGAAAAAGTCCCGTCAGGGACGAAAGGAGCGTTCTGCCGTCCCTGCCGGGATTTTGATCTTTTCACACCCCGAAAACCCGGTGCTGAAGCACTGGGCGATTTTCAAAAAACCGCTAGTGCGCGCCGTTACTCATGATTCCGCTGCCGACCGCGTGGCCATTTTTGCGATGGCCGTTCAGCGATTTTCCGGAAGCAGTCTTGAAGAATTTCGTGACGAACATCGGGGGCACATTGCGCAGGCAATATTCGCTCTCGGCACGCGCGAAGTGATCGCAGTGGCCGCGTGAGCGCAGTTCGTTGGTGACCTGGTAAATGATGAACGCCGAGTGCGCCTGCGGCGCGAGCACGTCGTAGATGTGGCCGAGGATCTCGCGCTTTTTGACCTTGTCGAGAATGCTGAACGGGATGCCCGAGACGACGTAATCGCAGTGCGGCAGGCCCTTCGCCGAGAGCACATCGGGCAGCCGCACGCAGTCGTCGTTGTGGACGCTGATGCGCGGGTCCGAGGCGAATTGTTTGCGCAGGTGGCCGCAAAGCTCGGCATCGATCTCAAACAGCATCAAGCGCGAATCCGGCCGCATCCGTCGCGCGATTTCCCGCGTGTGGCAGCCCTCGCCGGGGCCGAATTCCGCGATCACGCGCGCGCCGCTGTGATCCATTTTGTCGGACACTTTGCGAATCAGCGTCTTCGAACTCGGCACGATGGAAGCGACTTGCCAGGGACTGCGGAGGAATCGTTTCAGGAAAAGTGCGCTCATTGAAAAGTGGCCGGGAAAAACTGGGGCGGACTCTACCGCGTGATCCCCGCGTGGCAAGTGTTCAGCGAAAAAACGACCGCGCGCGTCGCCCCCGGCGGGCGCGCAATCTCGCACGCAGAAAAAGTTGCCACGCACGCGGGCCTGTGCTTTTCTCCGCGTCCCGTTTCGGGAAAAGCAGCCGTAGCTCAATTGGATAGAGCATCTGACTACGAATCAGAAGGTTTGAGGTTCGACTCCTCACGGCTGCACCACCTCCCGGTGGGGGTTTGGTTTTTTTGCGGGGCAAAAATGGAATCACCAGCGGCAGCTGACGACAAACTTCGTCGCCACGCGGCCGCGGTGATTCCGCAGCCGACGCCGGCGCCGGCCGCGGGGGGGCGGCGATGCACGGCGCGGGTTTGAGATTCGACTTTGCCGCGCGCTCGCGTGCAGAAGAGCGCGATGACGACCCCGCGAGTCAGCGTTCTGATTCCGACTTTCCGCTATGCGCGGTATCTTGGCGAGGCGGTGGATTCGATCCTCGCGCAGGACTTCGCGGATTTTGAACTGCTCATCGCCGACGATTGCTCGGACGACGGCTCGCGCGAAATCATGCAGGCCGTCGCGGCGCGCGATCCGCGCGTCCGCATGCACGTTCACCGGGAAAATGTCGGCATGGTGCAGAATTGGAACTGGTGCCTCGCGCAGGCGCGCGGCGAATTCGTGCAGTTCGTTTTCGGCGACGACCGCCTCGCCCGGCCCGACGCGCTCGGAAAAATGACGGCGCTGCTCGACGGAAATCCCGGCGCGGCGCTCGCCGTCTGCGCGCGCGAATTGATCGATGAAAATTCCCGGCCCGTCGGCTGCATGGACACGCTCGGCACGCCGGGTCTGCACGACGCGACCGGCACCATGCTCCGCTGTCTCGCCGAGGGAAACATCATCGGCGAACCGACGGCCGTCATGTTCCGCCGCGCCGCGGCCGGGCGCGGATTTTCCACCGCCTACGCACAGCTCGTGGATTTGGAAATGTGGCTGTATCTGCTCGGCCATGGCGCGATCGTCTCCACGCGTGAAGCGCTCTGCTCCTTCCGCCGCCATCCGCTCCAGCAGACGGCATCGAACCAAAAAATGCTGATCGACAAAGCCGAATACCTGCGCCTGCTCCTCGACTACGGTCGCAGCCAGCTGCCTGCCGCTCACGAAATGTGCGAACTCCGCGCCGCGGAATTTCAACGCCTCTATGAGAGCCGCAAATATCTCCGCGCCGCCGCCGTCGCCGCCGTGCGACCGCGGCTCATGCAGCGAT
>JBBQJR010000054.1:0-12031 GCA_038326125.1 Chthoniobacterales bacterium | reverse complement strand
ATGTATTCGAGGTCGAGCGCGACCCAGCGGTCGAAGCTGGTGACGTTGTTGCGGCCGCTGATTTGCCAGAGGCAGGTGATGCCGGGCTTCATGCTCAGCCGGCGGCGATGCGCGGTGGCCTCGATGCGTTCGACTTCATACATGGGCAGCGGGCGCGGGCCGACGAGGCTCATGTCGCCCTTGAGGACGTTCCAAAGCTGCGGCAATTCGTCGAGCGAGGTCTTGCGGAGGAAACGCCCGATGGTGGTGACGCGCGGGTCGCGCTCCACTTTGAAAACGGGGCCGGACATGACGTTGAAGCGCTGCAATTCCTCGCGCTGCATCTCGGCATCGCTGCGCATGGTGCGGAATTTAAAGATGGAAAAAGGACGCCCATTTTTCCCGCCGCGCGACTGCTGAAAAATGGCGGGGCCGCGCGAGGTGAGTTTCACGGCGAGGGCGATGAGGAGGAGGAGCCACGACAGGCCGACGATGAAAATGAGCGCGAGGACGCGGTCGAGGAGGTGCTTGAGGAAGAGCGCCCACGAGACGGCGGGGGCGGTGCGAAAGACGAGCATGGGCCGCGTGCCGAAGTGATCGAAGTCCGGCCGCGCGATCGCGGTCTGCATGAAGTCCGCGGAGAGCCACGATTCGACGCCTTCGGTTTCGCAGGCGCTGATGTATTCCTGCAGGCGGCCAAATTCGCTGTGTCGCGCGACGAAAAGGACGCGCTCGGGCGTGTGCCGGTGCAGCATTTCCACAAACTCTCCGATGGTCTCGGCCTCGACATTGACGTCGGCGGCGACTTCGATTTCCATGGTCTCGGTCGGCGTGAAAGTCCGGCGAAAGGCGAGCACGTCGGGCGCGCTGCCGACGAGGAGGATGCGTTCGCGCAGGTGCCCGCCTTTTACGCTGCGGCGGTATTGGCTGACGGTGGCCCACTCGCGGAGGAGGAGGAGTGCGGTGGCAAACGCGGCGAAGAGCGGCATGACGGCGCGGCTGTCCACGCTGTGTTTGGAAAAGTAGGCGCAGAGCGCGATGATAAGACCGAGGACGATGGCGGAGCGGCCGAGCTGGACGAGGCCGCGGCCGACGGTTTTCCGCTCCGGGTGCTCGTAAAATCCCTGCGCGTGGAGGCAGAGGGGGCCGAAGGGAATGAGGACGAACAACAGCCACTCGAAGTCGTTGAAGGGCAAAATCGGGCGGTCGAAAATGCCGAATTCAAAACCGTTGAAGCGCAGCCAATGGGCAGACCAAAAGGCCGCGACGAGCAAGAACGCATCCACGATCTGGAGGAATTGCAAATTGAGTTTTTGACGGCGACCGAGCATTGTCGTGGCGGCGGGGGAATTTTTATCAGTATATCAAAGTTCAGCGTGAACCGAGTGAATAATACTTCAAAATCAAATCTGTCGGGGCCGCTCGTGGTGGCGGCGGTGCATTCGCGCGGGGGGTTGCGGCTGGCGGGGAGGCTCGCCCGCGGGGAGGTGGATGTGGTCGAAGTGCGGGTGGATGCCTTGCAGGGTGAGGCTGCGGAAATGCGGCGCTTTTTCACGCAGACCAAGCTGCCTGTGCTGCTGACGGTGCGGCATCCGGCCGAGGGCGGCGCGGGAAATTTGCCGGCGGGAAAACGGCGGGCGCTGTTTGAAGAATTTTTGCCGTGCGCGGCATTCGTGGACATCGAACTGCGCTCGAGCGCTGCGATGCGCGAAGTGATCGCGGTGGCCAGAAATCGCGGGATCCGAGTGGTGATTTCCGATCACCATTTTCGCCGCACGCCGACGCTCGCGCAGATGCGCCAGCGTTGCGCGCGGGCGTTTGCGGCGGGGGCGGATATTTTCAAGCTCGCCTGCCTGGCAGACTGCGCGGGATCGCTGGCGAGGCTGCTGGATTTCGTTTTCACGGACCAAACGCGACCGCTCGCCGTCATGGGCATGGGAAAATTCGGGAAGGTCTCGAGGCTCGCGCTCGCGTGCGCGGGGTCGGTTTTGAACTACGGCTTCCTCGACCGGCCGAATGCGCCGGGGCAGTGGGAGGCGCGGGAACTGAAGGTGCTGCTGGGGAAGTTGAGAGTTGGGAGTTGAGAGGCGGGGCGCGTTTTTTGCGGAGCCCGCGAGAAGTTGGCTCCGCGCTCCTCCTCAACCGAGTTGCCTCAGCCTGCTAGGCGACCTGCGCGCTCGGCGTCGCGGCCTGGCTGAGGACGCGCATGAGGGCGGAGTAAATTTCGGAGGGCCCGAGACCTTTGCTGACGTAGCCGTTGGCGCCCGCTTTGCGCGCGGCTTGCATGGCTTCCTCGTCGTAGCCGAGGCCGGTGAACATGACGATCGGGAGCGCGGGATACTTTTCGCGGATGAGGCCGGTGAGCGCGATGCCGTCAATTTTCGGCATGCCGATGTCGAGGATGATGGCGTCGCAGGGATTGGCATCGAGCCAGCTCATGACTTTGGAGCTGTCGGCGAGAGACGAACAGCCGTGGTCTTTGCCGCGGAGGTACGTGGTGAGGAAGCGGTTCAGGAGGCGATTGTCGTCAACAACGAGGAAGTTCATGCGGATGGGCTGTGTGTGGCGGATGAAATAGCACCCGGTATGCCATCGGCGGCAGGTCTCGGGAAAAAATCGAATTTCGGCGCTCCCTCAGTGAGCACGGGCACACCGGGGCAACGCCGATTACCTTCTTCATAAAGATTCAAAAGTTCGCAACACCGCGCGTGTCGCTTCCAAATAAAACGCGAGTTCAAAGAAGCGTGAAAACAATACTCGAAATCACCTTCACCGCCATTTGTGCAGTCGCGATGGTGTCAGGCTGCGCGACCAAGCAGCGGCACGCACCTCCGAACGAGGAAAGCACTGTCACAAATGGCAGACTGGTCAATGCCTCGGGCCAGCCCATGCCGGGCTGCGTGATGATGCACCACGGAAAAATAAGAGGACTTTTCGGTGCGAGCCGCGGCGACCCGTAGGCGCGGGCGGAAGCCCGCGTCCGCGCTCTCGCGAGCGTGCCTATCCGCGAACCGTCCGGTTAATTTTGCGAGATGGTTTGAGTGGTGCTTTTCGTCCACCGGTGCGGAGAATTGCGCACGGGCGCCGCTCCGGAGATGCATCGCGCTGTAAGTCGGACGAAGTTTTTTAAAATCGTTTATCGGTTTCCGTGGAACCACTTGCATGGAGATTTTGGATGGGTTTCGGGGTGGCATTTCAAAGGCTGGCAGGTTCCTTGCTAACGGGCTGGTTGCCGAAATTTTCGGCGTAACACCCACCAACCTGACAACACACCCATCCATGTCCAAACGACCCATATTTAAACTCACCGCACTCCGCGCCACCGCAGCACTCGCCGGTCTTATCGCCGCCCCGCACACCGGGCTTGCCGGAACCAAGGAGGGCAAAGAAATCAAAACAGAGGAAGCCAAGCCGCGGTTCACCATCTCCGGCTGGGTCGAGGGAGGCTTCACCGGCAACTTCAATTCGCCGCGGGACAATCAGAACTTCGGCCGGCTCTTCGACGATCGCTCGAATGAGCCGCTGCTCAACCAGGCCGTCATCACTTTCGAGCGCACGCTCGATCCGAAGGCCGCGGGCTTCGACTGGGGCTTCAAGGCGCAGGTCCTGTTCGGAACTGACGCACGCTTCATCCATTCGCTGGGACTGCTGGACAAGACGATGAAGACGAACATCTACCAGCCCGATGTCGTCGAGGCGTATCTGAACCTGCACTTCGCGGCGCTCACCTCGGGCGGGGTGGATGTGAAGATCGGCAAATTCGTCACGCTCGAGGGTGCGGAGACGATTGACCCGCGCACGAACGTGTTCTACTCGCACAGCTACATCTTCAACTACGGCATCCCGTTCAACCACACGGGCGCGCTGGCGACCATCCACGCGACCAAGGTGATTGACCTCTACGCGGGCATCACCCGTGGGGTGAATACAAGCGTCGAGGACAACAACGGCACGGCGTCATTCCACGGCGGCTTCGGGCTGAACTTCAACGAGAGGAAATTTGTGGTTCTGGCCTCCACGTCCATCGGTGCCGAAACACCCGGCAACAGCAGGGACATCCGCTACCTCAATGATCTGACCGCGACGTGGAAAATCACGGACAAGTTTACATCCATCACCGATTTGAACTACATCTATGACGAGGCGGCGAGGGCCAGGGGCTACGGCGTGGCGCAGTATTTCACCTACGCCTTCAACGACAAGGTGAGCGCGGGCTTCCGTGCCGAGGTCTGGCGGTATGAGAAGGGGTTCTACGTCACGTCCTTCGCCGATCCGCATGATCCCATCCGCGGCCTCACCGGGCAGGCGACCGCCGACGTGCGCACGGTGGGCGGCGGGAGCACGACCTACGGAGCGGTCACTGTAGGCATGAACATTAAACCGACCGTTCCGAAACCGTTCAGCCTCACCATCCGCCCGGAAGTGCGGGTGGATACCTCGCTGAACAACACCAGGCCGTTCAACAACTCGAGCAACCGCACGATGCTCACCGCGGGGTTAGACTTCATTGTGACGTTCTAACTCCGCAATTGTCCGGACAAGAACCCGTCCAAAATCAATGCGCCAGACCGAAAGGTCTGGCGCATTGATTGGTGGCAGCGAGGGGGCGCATTCGGGAATCCGGCCAGGAAAAGGAGATCATTTCTGCAAAAGAAAACTCCCTTGGGACGTTGCCGCCCCAAGGGAGTGAATTCTGGACAGACTGCCCTGTGACTTAGAACGCGACTTTCAAGCCGCCGGAAAAGACGAACTGGTTCTTATCCGTGCGGGTTTGGGCGAGGCTCGCCCCGTCCGCGCCACTCCTGGAGGTCGCATTGTTGTTGCCACCGAGGTAGTAGTAAGTGAAGCCGCCATCAATCGTCCACTTGCCGAGGCAGGCGGGCACGAAGTTCAGCGCGTACGCCGCATTTACACCGGTGGAGACGAAGCCAAAGCCACGATTGCCGAGGTAGAAGCCGCCGGAACCGAAGCCGACGTTGACCGGAAGCGACAGCGTCATCGCGCCCCACGAGTGGGCGGGGGCGATGCCTACTTCATAATACTGGCCGCGACCATGATGGGTCGGCGAACCAGTGAAGTTATTGCCGGTGGTGCCTTCGAGCTGGAGCTCAACCAGCGCATGCGGGTGCAGCGCGATCAGGCCGAGCTTGTCGCTGTCATCATAAGCGACGTTGATGCCCACCGTGTAGGTGTTTTGAAACACCGAGGAGGGGCTCTCATACGTCTTGAAGTAACCGCCGAGGCTCAGCTTGTTGAAGTTGAACGTCAGGCCAGTCTGGAAATCGAACTCGAACCAATTCGAGGTGGACTGGCGGCCCCGGGTGAGAAGGCCTGCATTCGGGTGATGGTCGTGGAACGAATTCCAGATGCCGATGTCCGCCGTGATCGAGGTCAGCGCGCCCGCACCGCGATAGATGCGGAAGTGCAGGTCGGCGTACGGCTGGATGATGAAGCCCTGGTTTTCCTGGGGGATGCCGTGCAGGATGTAGTTGCTGGTGACGTTGAAACCAATGTCGCCGGTGATGCAGGATTCCGGCACGGGCTCGATGACCTTCTTGGCCGGCTTGACGTACTTGCTGTCGTCGTCGCTGCTCTTGTGCTTGCCGTAGGCCGTAGAGCCTGCGAGGCAGGCCGCTGCGAACGCTGCGACTGTGGTGATGCGTGTGTTCATGTGTGTGTGTTTAGTGGTGGTGTTGTGTTTTTCTACAGAAATGCCTTTCGGCACGGTGCGGTTTGTACCGGTGCCGGAAATGCGACGCAACATTTTTTTTTGCGTTGTGAACGGGTGTGAATAACTCGCGTTCCACCTCTGGTAAAACGTGTCCATTCCGGTGAATAACCCCGCCCGTCTCCGACGCCAAACAAAGAAGTTTGCCCCCGCGTTCAGTCCCGCTTGGTCGCGAGGACAATCTTCCCGCGGTGCGCAGCCGCCAACACCGCACGGTGTGCTTCCGCAGCTTCCGCCAAGCCGAACGTCTGCCCGATGACCGGACGAAGCCGGCCCGAAACGAGGCTGCGAGCGATGGCCGCGTGGCACTCCGCCAGTTCGGGCGCGGGCGTGTTCGAGACCATCACGCCGCGCACGTCGGCATCGCGCAGCATGAGGTCGCGGGGATTGATTTCGATGCTGCCCCGGTTCCCGACGACGATCACGCGACCGCCCCGCGCGAGCAGCGAAAGGTCGCGGGCGAGATTCACATTGGCCAGCATTTCGACCACGAGATGCACGCCCTTTCCGTCCGTCGCCGCGCGGATCGCATCTGCCTCGCCCTCCGCGGTGTGATCGAAAACCGCATCCGCCCCGAGCTCCGAGAGCATCGCCCGGCCCGCTTCGGAGCCTCCGGTCGCGAGCACGCGGAGGCCGGCCTCCCTTGCAAACTGCACCGTCGCCCCGCCCACGCCGCCGGTCGCGCCATGCACCAGCACGGTCTCGCCGGGCTTCGCGCCGCCCCGCTGCATCAGCGCGCGCCAGGCCGTGCAGGCCGGGATACCGAGCGCCGCGCCTTGCGCAAAAGTCACGCCATCCGGCAGCGCGAAAACGCATCCCGCATCACACAGCGCCATCTCCGCGTACGTCCCGCTCACGCTGCCATGCACCCACACGCGCTGCCCCGGCTGGATTGCCGGTGCCAAGCCCGCGCCGATTTTTTCCACCACGCCCGCGCCGTCCGATCCCGGCGTAAACGGCAGCGCCGGCAGCTTCGCGTACGTGCCGGCGCGGATGTAAGTTTCCACCGGATTCACGCCCGCCGCCATCAGCCGCACGAGCACCTGCCCCGGCCCCGGCTGGAGATCCGGCACGTCGCAGACTTCGAGGACTTCCGGACCGCCAAAGGCCCGCACTTGGATCGCATTCATGGCAGAAGTTGAGGGAGGAACGTTGAGGATTGAGAGGAAAAAAACGCGCCGGCTGCGACGAGCGCAGGATGACAGTGGAGCATGGAGCGGAAAAATGTGAGTGGCTCCCATTGAAATCTCCGGTCTCTGTCTCGCTCCTGCCCTCGCTCTCTCCGTCTGGCGTTCGGGCGCGAGCGCCTGAGCAAGGCTGAGAGTGTGTTCCGAAAGTCGGAAATTAAACGCGGAGACGCCGAGACGCAGAGGAAAGAGAAGAGGATATCGCAGGCATTGCCCCGTTTTCTCTGCGTCTCCGCGTCTCTGCGTTGCAAAAGAAGGCTTCTCCAATCCCCCATGCGGGCATTTTCGGAACTCACTCTGAGAGAAAAAATCGCCAGATTTCCAAAACAAACTGCTCCCGAAAAATGCGCGGGGAGGAGGACTTGGATCAAACTGCGTTCCCGCCGCGCACCGTTGAAAAAATCAACGCCAGACTTCCCGCCTGCGGGAAAAAGTCCGGCGCGAGATTCAGCCCGCGTCCCGGCTCGAATTTCTCCCGAGCGCTACCCTGCCGAACTTCGTGCCCGTCGTGGCGAACTCCAAATCGCTCCGCCGCTCCGCCGCGCAGTCTTTGACAGATCGCGCGTCCTCGTCCATCACTCGCGTGATGAGCGACTCCTGCTGCCAGTCCACCGAGAATTCCGCCTCTCCACTCCCGACCCTCCAACCGCCTCCCGCCTTTGGCGTCGAAAATCCCCGCAGCCTCGACGCCCTCGCCCTCGACGGCGAGACCGGCGAAGCCGTCCTCATCATGGTCGAGCCCCGCCCGTGGGATGGCTCCGAGGAACGCCTTTTCCAGCTTCAGGAAAAAGTGAATGCCTACCTCAGCTTCGCCCTCGACGGCGAGATGACCGACGCCTTCCCGCACCTCGTCGGCAAGCCCGTCCGCCTGCAACTCGACTGCGCCGCCCCGCCCGATTCGATGACCGAAAATCTGATCGCCGCCGTCCGCGAACACATCGCGCTGCAGGATATGAAATTCGCCGTCCGTCTCGTCGGCGAACCCGCGCCCGCCGGCACTGCGCAAAACGGCTGCGGCACCGGCTGCGGCTGTCATTCGTAGCGCGCGCCCCACGCGCACAACCGGGGCGGGAAAAGTGCTCAGTGCTCAGCGCCCAGTCCTCAGTCGCGAGCAATCCGGCTGATGCTCGCAGAGACAGGAGACCGCTGATTGAACCCATCTTTCGGAAAAAATCGGGCATTCGGCGTTCGTAGGCGTGGGCGGGAGCCCACGTCCGCGCTCTCCCGAGCGCCCTGCGATCCGGCGAGCCCTCCGGATATATTTTTGCGAAACGCTCTGAGCACTGAGCACTGAGCAACGAGCCCCAAACACGCGTTCACCTCGCGAGCGCATCCACCTGACGCCGGATTTTTTCCACGTCCGCATTTCGCAAATATCGCGGGATGTTCGCCCATATCGCGTGGAAGCCGAAGCCGCCCTCGGTCAGCTCGCGGATCGCATCCTCGCGGCTCCACCGCTGCTCCACGATCCGGTACATCGCGCACACCACTCCCGTGCGGTCCGAGCCGTGGTGGCAGTGCACGAGGAACGGACCTTGCCCCTTGCGCCGCAGCACCGCCAGCGCGCGCGCGATATCCTCGTCCTCAATGTGCCACGCGTCCATCTTCACTCGCACCAGCCGCAGCCCCGTGCCCCGCGCTGCGCGCACGTCGCTGTTCAAGTCCCGCAGGTCTATCACCGTCCGCACGCCGAGTTTTTCCAACTCGCGCATCCCCGCGGCATCCGGCTGCGCGGAGCGGTAAAGTTGCGGCGTCACGCGGTGCAGATTTTTCACCGTCGCGTCTTTCACCGGCTGCGCCCAAGTCGAAGGGCGCTCGGCGAGTGCCCACGAAGAAACAAAAATCAGCGTGCAGAGCAGGCGGAAAATGGGGCGCATTTGCACGTGCCTCGGGACAAAACTAGATCTCGAAATCCGTCTCAAACTTCAGCCGCTCGCGGAGAAATTCGAGAATGTGCGCCGTGCTTTCCGAGACGGAATGCTTGCCGGTCTCGACGGTGATTTCCGGATCCGTTGGTGCTTCGTAGGGTGCGTCAATTCCGGTGAATTGTTTGATCTCGCCTGCCCGCGCTTTTTTGTACAGTCCCTTCGTGTCGCGCTCTTCGCAGACTTCAAGCGAGGCATTCACGTACACCTCGTAAAAGTCCACGCTGCTCTCACACGCGATGGCACGCGCGCGGCGGCGGTCGGCCTGATACGGCGAGATGAATGCGGTGATGACGACGACGCCCGCATCGGCCATGAGCCGCGCGACCTCGGCGACTCGGCGGATATTTTCCACTCGATCCTCCGGCGAGAAGCCGAGGTTCGAGTTCAGCCCATGCCGGATGTTGTCGCCGTCGAGGATGTAGGTCTGCATCCCGAGGTTGAACAGCTCGCGGTCGAGCGCATTCGAGAGCGTGCTCTTGCCGCTGCCACTGAGGCCCGTGAGCCAGATGATGGCTCCCTTGTGCCCGTTGCGCGCGAAGCGGCGGTTCGGCGTGACGGTGCCGTCGGTCCAGAAAATGTTCGAGGACTTCGCGTGCGTGCGGTCGGTGTAAACGCCGCCGAAGATGATGCCGCCGCCGGCCACGATCCGGTCGTCCACGATG
Source organism: Chthoniobacterales bacterium (assembly GCA_038326125.1). Lineage (GTDB taxonomy): Bacteria > Verrucomicrobiota > Verrucomicrobiia > Chthoniobacterales > Chthoniobacteraceae > SXWH01. The sequence goes on along the minus strand of JBBQJR010000054.1, from coordinate 2,547 downwards.
ACGAAACGACCGAGCAGCGCGTTGCGATCCGCGTTGTCAAAGGCGAGCGCGCCGCGCGTCTGGATCGTGATCTCGGCGACGTCGTTCCGCGCGATGGTGCCGCGGTCGCCGGGGAGCGTGTCGAGCGTCGAGGCATCAATGATGCGCTCGATGCTGACGATCTCCGCGTCGAGTTCCTGCGTCGTGAGTTTGAGCTTCGTGCGTTCGCCGATGGCGAGGTTGCGTTTACCCATCCAGAAGAGACGCGCCTTGAAACGGTTCGACTCGATCGGCGCGTCCTGCTCGTGCGACGCGACATGTCCGCGCTCGACGAAAATCTGCTCGGTGAGCGTGAGGCCGACGCTCTCGCCCGCACTGGCGGAAGTCTTCACCGGCCCGCTCCAGTTCTCGATGCTCTTCACCACGCCAGTCTTGTTGCCCGGTGAAAAGACGAGCGTGTCGCCGACGCGCAGCGAGCCCGCCTCGATGCGCCCCGCGATGATGCGGCGGTCGTCAAAGCGATACACGTCCTGCACGGGGAGGCGCAGCGGGAGATCGTTCAGCGGCTTCGGCGGCTCGAAGGTGTCGAGCATGTCCGTGATCGTCGGGCCGGAATACCACTTAAGATTCGGGAGTTGCGATTTGAGAGTCGCCTCCGCATCCGCCGGGACGCGTTGCGCGACATTGATGCCGCCGCGTGCGCTGATCGGGATGAACGCGCGCGCTTCGAGTCCGATCTCTTTCAAAAATGCCGTGTACTCTGCGACGACGTTGTCGAAGACGTCCTGCTTGAAATCCACGAGGTCCATCTTGTTCACCGCGACCACGACCTGCCGGATTCCGAGCAGCGAGAGCAGATACCCGTGCCGCCGCGACTGCTCGCGCACGCCCTCGTTCGCCGCGATGAGGAGCACCGCCGCATCCGCGCTCGCCGCGCCGGTGATCATGTTTTTCAGGAACTCCTTGTGACCCGGCGCATCGATGATCACGTACGGCCGCTTCGCCGTCTTGAACTGAATCTGCGTCGTATCAATCGTGATATTTTGCGCCTGCTCCTCGAGCAGCGCATCGAGCAGGAATGCATACTCAAACTCCATGCCCTCCTCTTTGCACGCCGCCTGGATTTGCTCGACCTTGCCGTCGGGCAGCGACTTCGTGTCGTAGAAAATGCGCCCGATGAGCGTGCTCTTGCCGTGGTCCACGTGGCCGACAAAAACGACGCGCAGGCGAATGGGCGATTGCGAGATGGAACGCATGGTTGAGCGGCGGTCGAATGATTCTATCGTGGCGGACATTGGAGGCGCAAATTAGCGAGGCAGGAGGTGCTGAAAAGTGGTCAGAATCACCTCCGACGCGGCTTCGTCCAAGTGATCGATGAAGCGCAGGCCCGTGCGACGAATCGGGCGCGTCAGATCAGGGCAAACAACAAAGGTGGAATCTCGCCACTGCGCCTCGACGCGAAAGTCGGTCACTTCCGCGCCCGGTCGAAATGGACACACCAGGACTGTCGGCAGAAAATCGAGACGTTCATCCTGGATGCTGACCAGATTCGGTGTTTCGCCCCGCGACACCGAGGAATAAAGGGCCAGCCTCATTTCTCGTGGATGGGATACTCGTCATTGATCGCGAGAGTCTCCCGGCAAACTTCGGGGGTGTATTGCTGGCGGACTCGCTCGATGAAAGCCTCCCGCTCGCGGCGCGCCTTTTCCCCTTCGATGAGTTCCTGCACCCACGCCGCGCGCGTGGCGTCGCCACGCAGGGTGTCAATTTTCCGATACGTGGCGATGTCGAGGGTCAAAGTAGCGCGCAACGGCGGCGCTGACCGGCGTTTTGATGGCGACTTTTTGGCGACTTTCATGCGTGCAAATTTTCAGTGAAGCGGCGACTCGTCAAGTCCTTCTTGTCCACCTACATGAACCCCTTCGCACGCAGCTTCTGCATCGCATTGCGCTCGTGGTGATCCTGCGCGCGGCCGGCGCGCTCGCTGGTCTTGGTGTGCGCGAGTTCGTCCACGATTTTTTCGATGGTGTCGGCGTCACTCTCGACGGGGCCGGAGATCGGCCAGCAGCCGAGCGAACGGAAACGATACCGTTTTCCGTCCTTCGCCTTGCGGGCGAAATACATCTTCGGAATCGGGATGCCTTCGCGCTGGATGTACATCCAGATGTCGCGCTCGCTCCAGTCGAGCAGCGCCTGCACGCGCACGTGCTCGCCCGGCGCGCACGAGGTCGTGAACTGGTTCCAAAACTCCGGCGGCTGATCCTTGTAGTCCCACTCGAAGTCCTTTGTGCGCGGCGAAAAGTAGCGCTCCTTCGCGCGCGTCGGATCCTCGTCGCGGCGGATGCCGGTGATGAGCGCGTCCCACTTGTGCTCGGCCATCACCTGCTGGAGCGCGACGGTCTTCAGCTCGTGCGTCACCGTCACCGGGTCCGTCGTGTCGTAGCCGATCGGCCCGCGCGCCGCGTAGTCACCGCGGCCCGCGCGCGCGTCCTCGTTGATTTTCACGATGAGATTCAGCCCGTGATATTTCACCGCCCAGTCACGGTACTCGATCATCTCGGGGAATTC
>JBBQJR010000053.1:0-12180 GCA_038326125.1 Chthoniobacterales bacterium | reverse complement strand
CGCTCCGCGTTACACGAAAGCCTCCGCGACGCTGTCCGCGAGCAGCTTTCCGCGGCGCGTCAGTTTCATCGTGCCGACGTCGTCGTGCAGGAGGCCGACGCGCTCGAATTCCGCAATGGCCTCACTCCACGGGGCGAGTTCCGTGCGCGGGATACCCTCGGCCATGCGCACGCGAAACGCCGCGATCTCGCCCGCGCGCGTCGTCGCGCTGAGTTCCTCGCGCACGCCGAAGACCGGCGCATCCGCGAGCACTCCGCGCGTGTACGCCGCGGTGTCGCGCACATTTTCCCAGCGTGAAAAGCCGACCGTGCTGAACGCCCCCGGCCCAAAACCGAGGTAGTCCGCGCCGAGCCAGTACGCGCGATTGTGCTGCGATTCTCGCGGGTTGCGCGAGTTCCGCGCGTCGTCGCCGGAGTCGGTGCGCGCGTAATTTGAAATTTCGTACTGCGCGAAACCACCCGCCGTCAGCGTGTCCATCGTCTCCTCAAAAAGTTGCGCATCGCGCTCCTCATCCTGCCGGAATTCGCCGCCCGCGAGTTGGCGAAAGTACGCCGTGTCCTCTTCGAACGTGAGGCAGTAGCTCGAGATGTGCTCGGGCTGCAGCGCGATCGTTTTTGCCAAAGTCGCGCGCCACTGCGACGGACGCTGGCCGGGCACGGCGAACATCAGATCGAGATTGATCGCCGGAATGCCGCTCGTGCGCAGCACCTCGTACGTGCGCTCCGCCTCCGCGGCGGAATGCACGCGACCGAGCGTCTGCAGCAGCCCATCATCCCACGACTGCACGCCGAGACTCACGCGCGTGATGCCCATGTCGCGCAACAGCCGCGCCTTCTCCTCGCGCACCGTCGCGGGATTCGCTTCCACGGTCCATTCGCGCAACGCCGAAAGATCGAGCCGCGCACGCAGGCCGCCGAGCAGATGCTCCAATTGATCCGTGTGCAGCGAAGTCGGCGTGCCGCCGCCGAAATAGATCGTCTCCGGCCGCAGCGCATATTTTTCCGCCGCGCGATCCACATTGCGCAGCAGCGCATCGAGAAATTCGCGGTTCTTGTTCTTCGCGCCGACCTCGACGTAGAAGCTGCAATACGGGCACAGCTTCGGGCAGAACGGAATGTGAAAATAGAGATGCCGGATGGTGGTCACGCGCTCACCTCCGGCGCTGCCGTTTGCGATGGCGGGCTACTCCTTTTCTCCGAGCCGATCCGCTTGTTCATGGATTGCTCCACCTTGCCGGAATAATCGCTCACGCTCGGGTCCACCTCGCGGATTTTTTGAAAAAGCGCGCGGTTGTAGTTCGTCAGCGCCTTGTGCGCCTCGGCTTCGTTCACCTCGCTGTCGGCTTTGTTTTTGAGTTCCTTGATGTGCGCATCCTCCATCGCCTGCGATTTCGCCGCGCGGAATTTTGTCGCGTCGTCCGCATTGGCCGGGACCGCGGGCATTCCTTTTTTCGCGGTGCCCTTGCCGCCTTTCGGCTTCGCAGTCGCCGGCACCGCCGGAGCCGCGGGAACGGTCGGAACCGGCGCGACTTTTGTCGTCGTCGAAGTCCTCGGCGCGCTTTTTTTCACCGGCTCATCCGGCGCTTCCGGCCCGGGCTTGGGCTTCGGGCGCGCACGTTTCACCGCCGGTGTCGGCGTCGGCGCGGGTGCGGGTGTCGGCGTCGGGCGCGCTCCGAAGATGCGCTGGAAAATGTTGCGCGAATCGAACGAACTTTGCGCCGTCGTTTTCTCCGCCGGCTTCGGCGTGGGCAGGGGACGAGGCGACGGCGTGGAATTTCCCTGGCCGTATCCGGACGGCAGCGCGAGTGAGGTGAGGAGCAGGGCGGCGAAAATTTGACGCATGGGTTTGGTTGGCAATGGGCGGGAATTAGTGTTCTACGGGCATCGCTTGTCGAGCCTGTCTTCCATTTCCTCCGGCGGTGAAATCCCCGCGACGCAGCGAAGCTGGGCCGAGGTGGACCTTGCCGCCATCTGCCGGAATTTCGCCGCGCTCGCCGCGCACGTTGGGCCTGCGGTGAAAATCATGGCCGTCGTGAAAGCCAACGCGTACGGCCACGGCGCGGTGGACGTCGTCCGCGCGCTCGTGGGAGCCGCGGGGCCCGCGATGTTCGGCGTCGCCAATCTCCGCGAAGCCGAGGAAATTTTGCCGCACGCCATTTCCGAAAATGGCCAGCGCACTCCGATCATCCTGCTCGGCGGCACGCTGCCCGCCGAGCACGCCACCATCGTGCGTGGCGGATTCATTCCGCCCGTCTCGGACTTTGCGGAAGCCGCGCACTTCGCGCAGCACGCGGCACATGCCGCGGGCGGGCGCGTGAAAATCCATCTCGCGCTCGATACGGGCATGGGCCGGCTCGGCGTGTGGGAGGAGGACGCGGTCGCGCTCGCGCGCAAAATCATGGAGCTGCCCGGAGTCGAGATTGCCGGCATCGGCTCGCACCTGCCGGTCGCGGATGAGGACGCCGCTTTCACCGCCGCGCAGCTCGCGCGTTTCCACGCGCTCGTCGCGCAGCTCCGCGATCTCGGCCTGCGCGACGCGCTCGCGCATGTCGAAAACAGCGCGGCCCTGCTCGCCTTTCCCCACCTCGCGGGCGCGCTCGTGCGGCCGGGCCTCGCGCTCTACGGCGAAGCGCCGCTGCCGGAATTTCAGCCGCTGCTCGCGCCCGCGCTGACTTGGAAAACCCGCGTGCTGCTCGTGCGCGATTTTGCCGCGGGACGCGGCGTGAGCTACGGGCGCGCGTTCATCACGACGCGGCCGATGCGCATCGCGACACTTGCGGCCGGCTACGCGGACGGCTACCCGCGGCACCTCTCCGGCAAAAATGCAACGGTGCTCATCGGCGGAAAACGCTGCGCCGTCCTCGGCCGCGTGACGATGGATCAAATCATGGCCGACGTGACGGATGTCGCCGCCGCGCCCGGCGACGAAGCCGTGCTGCTCGGCACGCAGGGCAGCGAGACGATCTCCGCGACCGAGATCGCCGCGCTCGCCGGCACGATCGCGTGGGATATTTTCACCGGCATCGGTCCGCGCGTCGCGCGGCTGCATCGCGAGTGAGGGACATTCGCGTTCTGAGAGACGGGGGAAAAAGTCCGCCGTGCAGATGGAAGGGAGGAAGTGGTCCACGGAAAACACGGAGGGACACGGAAGCCGAGGCCTTGTTTCTGCGCCTTTCGTGTCTTCCGTGGACACTTTCCTGGTCTTTTACGCAGTCTCGTAGGCGTGGGCGGGAGCCCACGTCCGCGCTCTCTCGAGCGCGCCTACAATCCGAACGACACCGCCGGCAGTGTTCCGCGGATGCTGCTTTCAAAGCAGCGAATCCCGCGTAGGGATTCCCGCGCCGATGTATCAGATCATTTTCAACGAACTGAGTGCCGCCGAAATGGCCGCCTTGCCGAAGGAATTGCAGCTCGACCTGCTCGCGGAATTCGAGGGGTTGCCGGTAAATCTCGACGAGCTCGATCCGGAAAAATTTGGCCGCCTCGAGCGCGAGGGCAAGACGCTGCACCGCTACCGCGCGCGTGAGCACCGCATCTATTTCGAGCGTCGCCCGGAGGGCATCACCGTCCATCGGGTGCTGCACAAAAACACGCTGCAGGATTTTCTTTTCCGCTCGAAACTCTCCTCGGGCGAGGACGAACAACTCAGCAAAAAAGACGGCTTCTGGAAGCTCATCGAAGCCGGGGCCAAGGCCGGCAAAAAATCGTGAACGCAAAGCTCTGGGGGTGCGTGATTCTGGGCGTGCTCGTCGCGCATCTCTCGGTGCTTTTCATCATCGATCATTACCGCGAGGGGAAAAGGCCACGACCGGTATCAGTGGAGCCGAATTTCACCGGCAGCACGGCGACGTTCACGAATGAGCGCGGCGAGAAGGTGAAGGTCGAGCATGAGTTCACCGTGAACACCGAACTCGCATCACGCCAAGTGCTGGAAAAACTGCCTTCGCCGCCGAAAACGGAGGGCGGAATCGAGCCGGAAAAATCCGCCGCGCCGGCATCCGCACGCTGAATGCCATGCCGAATTTTTTTCCCGACGAGGTCGAACGCCAGCGTCTTTTCCCTGTCTGCAAATCGAAAATTTTCCTCGGCCACGCCGCTGTGACGGCGCTGCCCGCGTGCGTCGCGGACGCGATATGCGCGCATGTGCGGCAGTCGTGCGAGATGCCGCAGGAATTTGGCGACGTGCTGCGCGATGTGAAGGACGCGCGCCGCGTGTGCGCGGAATTCATCGGCGCGGCCCCGGATGAAATCGCGCTGCTCGGGCCGACTTCGCTCGGGCTGAGCCTCTTCGCGAACGGCATCCCGTGGCAGGCGGGCGACGAGGTGATCTGCTATGCGGACGACTATCCGGCGAATGTGTATCCGTGGATCGATCTCCGTCGCCGCGGCGTGAGCGTAACGCTGCTGGAACCCGAGCGGCCGGGTGAGATCACGCCCGAACTTGTCGCCGCCGCGCTCACGCCGAAAACAAAGCTCGTGGCGCTCGCGAGCTGCCATTTTTTCTCCGGCTATCGGATCGATGTGGACGTCATCGGCCGACTGCTGCATGCGCGCGACGTGTTGTTTTCGCTCGATGCGATCCAGACGCTCGGCGCGTTCCCGCTGAACGTGGAGCATGTCGATTTCCTCAGCGCGGACGCGCACAAATGGATGCTCGGCCCGGTCGCGATCGGGATTGTGTACGTGAAGCGGAAGCACTTCGAACTCTGCCGCCCGACGCTCCTCGGCGCGTGGAATGTCGTGTCACCCAATTTTCAGGCGCAGGACGAAGTGCGCTTCGTGCCGACCGCGCAGCGCTACGAGCCGGGCGTGCTGAACATCCCCGGCATCTACGGCATGAAGGCGGCGATCGAAATGTTCCTGCGGTTCGGCACGGGGAAAATTGCGGAGCGCATTCTCGAACTCACCGCGCATCTTGCTGCCGGACTGCGCGCGCGGGGATATGAAATTCACAGTCCGACGAAAGGCGCGGCGGCGAGCGGCATCACGACATTCCGGCACGCGGAGCGCAAGATGGCCGACTTGCACGCGAAGCTCGAGCAGGCGGGCGTCGTCAGTTCGCTGCGCCATGATCGCGAAGGTCGCGAGTACCTGCGGTTCAGCCCGCACTTTTACAACACCGAGGCGGAACTCGACACCGTGCTCGCGCTGCTCTGACGGGCGCGAGGGAGCGCCGCGCGTCTCGCCGGCCACCCGTTTGCGCGCAGCGCCATCCATCGTCTCTTCACCCCGCGCGTCGGAAAAAAAGTGCTCGCTGCGCGAGGGAGCGGGGTGGCCGGCGGGGACGCACGGCGCTCCATGCACGCGGCGCGCCGCTACTTGATCAGCCCGAAATGCGAATCCCATCCCCGCGCTTCCGCTGCACTCCCGGCCGCGGAAGCGCGCAGAAACGGCCAGTACACGAAGAAGCCCGGCCCCATCAGATTCTCCTGCGGCACGGTGCCCCACGCGCGGCTGTCCGAGCTGTTGTAGCTGTTGTCGCCGAGCGCAAAAAATTCCTTCTCGGGCACGCGGAACGGCGAGCGCGGGTCGCGCAGGATGCGCCCGATGGTATTCGAGTAGCCGCGATATTCCTCCCACGGCGAAAGCTCGCTGCCTTTCATCACGCGCACAAATCCCGGCTCTTCAGCGCGGTGGCCGTTGTGGAAAAGCTCGGGTGCGGCGATGCGCAGTTCGTCCCCCGGCACGCCCGCGAGGCGCTTGATGTAAAACTGTGATGGCTTGCGCGGCGGCGGCCCGAGATTGCCCATGGCCTCAATGTTTTGCGTCGTGAAAACGAAAACCTCGCCGCGCGTGGGCCGGCGAAAATGATAGCTGAACTTGTCCACGAAAACGTGGTCGCCGGTGTCCGTGTAGCCACGCGCGATGGGCTCGCCTTTGTGCACGGACTTACCCCTCAACGTCGGCCGAAAGCCGGGGGCCAACGCCACACCGAAGGCTGCCTCCACCGGGTCTCTCGACTCATTGATCCAGTAAGTGTGCCCCGCGTCCGTATCGATCCGCGTGTAGGTGAAAAGGGCGCGCCATCCGCCGCGTTTTTCCTCGGCCACGTTCGTCACTGTTTCATCTGCCTCGGCGATCACATCGTGCCAAGTGCGGCCGTACGCGGCGGTGTGAAAGGCGCGGACGAGCACGTTCGGCGGCTCTTCCTTCGTGGCGCGCCCGGTGATGCCGTTCAGGGTCGGATACATCGAGGACGTGGGGATCGTGAACGGCTGGAGAAAATACGTGCGGATGCCGAGCGCCACGATGATGGCGACGAGGACCACCTCCACATTTTCCGCGATGCCGGCATTCGGGCCGAGCGGACAATGCTCGCCGCACAGCCTGTCGAGCGCCTGCTCGCTCGTGGCCACGTCGTCGCGGTTGCGTCTCTTCAACGCGTCGGTCAGCCGCGCGATTTCGTTTTCAAAAGTGGCGACCACTTCCGGCGCCCAGCGGTCGCGATTGTAGGCGACGCGCTTCTCCGCCTCCTTGATGTAAAGTCGGCCCTGCTTGACGTATTTCGGCGTGAGAAAAAACATGCGGCGCTTCGATAGGCGGCGTGCATGGCGATGGCAAGCGCGGCGGCTGCCGTGGGCACTCAGTTCCGGTTGATCGTCTCGTCGAGATTCAGCACGAGATTCGCGACAAGGGTCCATGCGGCAAGCTCATTCGCCGGCAGTGCGGATTTCGGCTTCGATTCGCCGTTGCCGATCACCTTTTTCGCGAGGTCGTCGGACTGCACGAATTCCGCGAGAAACTGTTTCAGCGCGTCCTGCACCACCGACGTTTCCTCGGCTGTGGGATTGCGCGAAAGCACGGTGCGGTACGCAAAGGCGATGCGCGCCGCCGGCGTCGCGCCGCCCTCGTTCAGGATGCGCTCGGCAAAGGCGCGCGCGGCCTCGAAATGCTGCACGTCATTCATGAGTTGCAGCGCCTGCAGCGGCGTGTCGCTCCGCTCGCGCACCGTGCAGAATTGCTCGCGGTTCGGCGCGTCGAAGTTCGTCATGAAAGGCGGCGGCGCGGTCCTTTTCAAAAAGCAGTAGATGCTCCGGCGGTAGAGCGCCGCGCCTTTGTCCTGCGTGTAGTTGCGCGTGTTCGAGCCGCCGAAGCCGACGGGCTCCCAGATGTTCGGCGGCTGGTACGGTCGCACCGCCTTGCCGCCCATTTCGAGATTGATGAGGCCGCTCACGAAGAGCGCGTTGTCGCGGAGTTGCTCGGCGTCGAGGCGGAAACGCGGGCCGCGCGCGTAGAGCCGGTTGTCCGGATCGCGCTGCACGAGTTCGGGCGTGGTGGCGGAGGCTTGGCGGAAGGTCGCGCTCGTGAGCATGAGGCGGATCAGCGCGCGCGTGTCCCAGCCGCTCTCGCGGAAAGTGACCGCGAGCCAGTCGAGCAGTTCGGGATGCGAGGGCACCGCGCCCTGCGAGCCGAAGTCGAAGCTCGTTTTCACAATCCCGGTGCCGAAAAATTGCTGCCACAGCCGGTTCACCGTCACGCGTGCGGTGAGCGGATTCTCGGGCGAGAGCAGCCAGTTTGCGAGATCGAGGCGGGTGGCGCGGGCGTCTGGCGCGGATTTTTTCAGCGGCGGAAAAATCGCGGGCGTCGCGGGCTCCACCTTTTCGCCGGGCTTGTCGTACTGGCCGCGCACCATCACGAAGCTGTCGCGTGGCTTTTCGAGATCGTTCCAAACGAAAGTGCTCGGCACATTTTTCATCAGCTCGTCCCGCTCCCTTTGCAGCGCGTTGCGGTCCTTCGCCAGTGCGACGAAAGGCTCGCGCGTCGCGGCGCACACGTTCGTGAGGTAATAGTCGCGGAGCTGTTTTTCGTGTTCGGGCTTTCGCTTTTTCGGCCCGAGCTTGAGCGCGGCGCTGATTTCCGCCGGCAGGCCGGGCGTGTCCTTGCCATCGCCGACTTTCAGCCACGCGAGAAATGACTGCGCGGGATCGGTCGCGGGCGCGATGCGTGCGACGACGCCCATGTGATCGAAATACGCCGTGCCGCCGTGCAGCGTGAACGCGATGCCGGTGATTTTTTCGCCCGCCTTGATGTCAATGGCAGCCGCATCCACCTCGAGGCGCGCCCATTTTCCCGGCTCCGGCAGCGCGCCCGCACCGAACCGCGACGGCGAATTCAACTGGCCGTAGGGGATCACGTCGGGATTTCCCCACACCGCGCGGCTTTCCCAATTCTCCGTGTGCAACTGCAGCATCACCGCCTCGGGCGGATTCTCGGGATCGAGGAAGACGTAAAAGAAAAACTTTGCGCCCTGCGGAGCGTCGAACGGCGCGGCACCCCCCGTGTAGAAATCCTGACCGAGTCCGGTCGCCTTCCGCTTCAGCGCGCGGTCGCCGTGGAAAACTTTGCCGTCTGGCGCCGTCACCCATTCGGTCGGAGGCGTGTTCGGATTGATCTGCGCCTTCGCCCCCGTCGGAAAATCATCCTCGATCCAAATGGTCTCCGTTTCTTTCGCCGGGGGCAGCGGCTTCACCGATGCGGGATCAGAGTACGCGACCGCTTTGACCATCTCATCGATCTCCTTGCGCAGCGGTCCAATTTTTCCGTCGAGCACTTTCAGCCGGTCCTCCTGCTCCGGCGTGGTGAGCTGGAGCACGGGTTTCGTGAGCAGCGCATTTCCATCCATTGCCGGGTCGGCGTTCGACTGGAAAAACGAGTAGAGCGAATAGAACTCCTTCGTCGAAATCGGATCGAACTTGTGATCGTGACACACCGCGCAGCCGCCGGTGAGACCGAGCCACGTTTCCATCATCGTGCTCGTGCGATCCACCGCGTAACGATAGACATATTCCTCCGCGATCGAGCCGCCTTCGCTCGTCGTCACATTGCAGCGATTGAATCCCGTGGCGATGAGTTGGTCGCGCGTCGCCCCCGGCAGCAGATCGCCCGCGAGCTGCCATCTCGTGAATTGATCGAACGGCAGATTGTCATTGAACGCCCGCACCACCCAGTCGCGGTAGGCCCACATCTGCCGCTCATTGTCGAGGTGCAGCCCGTGCGTGTCGCCGTAGCGCGCGACATCGAGCCAGTTCCTCGCCATCTCCTCGCCGTGCCGCGGAGAGGAGAGAAAATGATCCACCATTTTCGCGTAGGCGTCCGGCGATTGGTCCGCGAGGAAGGCATCCGTTTCCTGCAATGTCGGCGGCAGTCCCGTGACCGCGAACGCCACCCGCCGCACGAGCGTCTCACGATCCGCCTCGGGCGAAAATTTCAACCCTTCGCGCAGCAGTCGCTCGCCGATGAATGCGTCAATCGGATTCTGAATTTTCATTTCAGAATTTGGCAGGGTCGGCGGCTCCATTTTCACCGGCGGCTCGAAGGCCCAGTGTTTTTGGTAGTTCGCGCCCTCTTCGATCCAGCGTTTGATCAGCGCCTTCTCCGCGTCGCTCATTTTCTTGTGCGAATCGAGCGGCGGCATCACGTCGTCCTCGTCTTTCGTGATGATGCGCTGCCACACCTCGCTTTTCGTGAGGTCGCCGGGCGCGATCGCCTGCACGCTGTCGTTCACGGCGTACGCCCCCTCCGGCGTGTCGAGCCGCCGGTCCGCCTTGCGCTTCTTTGCGTCGGTGCCGTGGCAGGCAAAGCACTTGTCCGAAAGGATCGGACGGATGTCCTGATTGAAGCGTAGCTTCGCCTCCGCCGCGGCGGAGGCGGCGGAAATTCCAACGAGCGCAAGCGCGGCGAGAGTGAGGCGGAGTGTCATGGGAGATGGGAAAAAGTGCATCAAGCTAACCCGCTGCGCGCGACGTTCAAAGCCGTGCAAATTCGGCCGCACTTTTACGCGCTGGCCGCGACGACAGCAGTCTGCTGCCGCCGCAGTTGCCCGCAAGCCGCGGCGATGTCGTGACCCTTCTCCCGGCGGATCGTCGCGGGAATGCGCGCGCGTTCCAGCACGTCCATGAAGGCATCCTGCCGCGCTTCGCTCGGGCGCTTCCATTCGAGGCCCTCGACAGAATTGTACGGGATGCAGTTCACTTTCGCGCGCACCTGCTTCGCGACGCGCGCGAGGTCGGCGGCGTGCGCGGGCTCATCGTTCACGCCCTCAATGAGGATATATTCAAAAGTGATGTGCTGCTTCTTTTTCGACGCGTGGTACGCGCAGGCATCGAGCAGTTCGGCGAGCGGGAACTTGCGGTTCACGGGCATGATCTGGCCGCGCACTTCGTCCGTCGCGCCGTGCAGCGAGATGGCGAGGCGGATCTGGCGCGACTGGTCGGCAAGCTGGCGGATCTGCGGGGCGAGGCCGCTCGTGGAGACGGTGATGTGTCGCGCGCCGAGGCCGATGCCCCACGGGGAATTGATGATGTCAATCGCGCGCATAAGATTGGCGAAGTTCGCGAGCGGCTCGCCCATGCCCATGAAGACGAGGTTGCTCACGCGTTCGCCGGAGAGGCGCTCGGCCTCGATGAGCTGGCCGGCGATTTCGCCGGGCGAGAGGTTGCGCGAAAATCCGTCGAGCCCGCTCGCGCAGAATTTGCATCCATACGCGCAGCCGACCTGCGTGCTCACGCAGAGCGTGCGCCGGTCGCTCGCCTCGCCGTAGAGCGCGGGCGACGCGGGGATGAGCACGCTCTCGATGAGCGCGCCCTGCGTTTCCTTTCCGCTCGGCGGAAGGCGGAAGAGATACTTCCGCGTGGTGTCCTCGCTGCCGAGGGTGCGGAGGTTTTCCAGCCGGAGAAAAGTGAACGCCTCGGTGAGATCCGCACGCAGCGCGGCAGGCAGGTCGCTCATGTCGGCAAAGGACGTGACGCGCTTTTCGTAGAGCCAGCGGAGCACTTGCGCGGCGCGATATTTCGGCTGCCCGCGCTCCGCGAGCACGGCCCCGATCTCGGCGGGGTCGAGGCTTTGGATGGCTTGCTTTTGCGACGCGTGGGACATCGCCCCACACATGGCCCACGGCCGGCGGTGCGCCAAGCGGAGACTGCGAGGCTTGCTGCGCGCTTGCCACGCAACACGCGCTGCCTAGTCTCGGCGGCCCTCATGTATTCCACTCACGAAATTTTCGCCCGCATGCCCGCGACCGTCTCGGCGCAACTTTTCTCCCACCTCGCCGAAAACGAGAAGCCGCTCATGAAAGCGACGATCGAGACGCTTTCCAAACAGCGCAAGCTGCGGCCGGTTTTTGTCGAGCGGAAGCCGAAGGCGGAGCGCATCGCGTGGCTGAGCGAGGCGTGCGGGCGCAAGCAAAATGAAGGCGTCGCCGCGCACCTGCTCCAAATCTGGCTCGTCGGCACGCAGAAGCAATTGCTGTGCGATTTCCTCGATGGCCTCGGTATTGCGCACGACGAGCACGGCACCGTCGAGGAACTCCCGGCTGCGCCGGAAAAGGCGAAGCTCGCGGAAGTCGTGAACACGCTTTTGGAAAAGCACGATCCCGCCGTCGTCGCCGTGTATCTCCACGCCTTCCTCGCGACAAGCGACGCGGACTGGTCCACGCTTGATGAACTGCTTGCCGAGGACGCGCGGCTGAAGCTCGGCTGACGGCACACTGCGCCGCGCGAAAATCATCCGCGCGCCTGACGCTTTTCGTTGTGCCCCATGCCGCCGCCGCGCTAGCTGAGCCGCATGGCAAACGTCGTTTTTCTATGGCACATGCATCAGCCGTATTACGTGAACCCCGTCTCGCGCGTCGCGATGATGCCGTGGGTGCGACTCCACGCGGTGAAGGGCTATCTCGACATGATCAGCGTGCTCGCGGACTTCCCCGGCGTGCAGGTGAACTTCAATCTCACGCCCGTCCTCATGCTGCAGATCGAGGAGTTGGTGCAGGGAAAAATCCGCGACCTGTGGCTGGACTGGTCGCGCAAGCCGGCGGCCGATCTCGATGAAAACGAGCGCCTCGCGATCCTCGAGCACTTTTTCAAAATCCAGCACGAGAATTTGCTGCATCCGTTTCCGCGGTACGCGGAGCTTTATGCGAAGCGCGGCGCATTTCAGCGCGACCGCATCCGCGGCGAGCTGCGGCACTGGAGCACGGAGGAATTCCGTGATTTGCAGACGTGGTACAATCTCGCGTGGTGCGGCTCCACGCGGTGAAGGGCTATCTCGACATGATCAGTGTCCTCGCCGACTACCCCGGCGTGCAGGTGAACTTCAACCTCACGCCCGTGCTCATGCTACAGATCGAGGAACTGGTGCAGGGAAAAATCCGCGACCTGTGGCTCGACTGGTCGCGCAAGCCGGC
>JBBQJR010000052.1:0-12507 GCA_038326125.1 Chthoniobacterales bacterium | reverse complement strand
CTCCTCCTGCGGCTAATGCTTCCCGTGTTCTCGCCAAACTCTTCAGAACTCCGACTCCGCCGCGCAAACCCGATTTGTTCAGCGCTTCCCTAGTTCACCGCAAACTCTGCCAACCGGCCCTCCTCCCCTGGAACTGAAAAGATAGTGGAAAACAGCGTTCCGCGTCGAAATCCGGGTGTCGTGAAGCGAACGAGGTCTAAAAGCGCCGCCCGCCGAAAAGTCGCCGTCTCTTGAAGAGGAAAAGCCATAAGTCAGAATAAACTGCTGGGCGGCCTTAGATTCGGAGGGCGGGCTTTCCGACGCTGACATCATTTCAGCGCCTCGTGCTTATTCCGTCAGGACTACTGAATCTCGATTTGCGGAGGAGGCACCGGCACCGGCGGCACTGGTGGAACGGGCGGCCGTTTACGGCGGCGCCTTGGCGGGGGCGGCGGGGGCGGCGGTGGTGGCGCATCCTGCGGCGGAACCGGCGGCGGGGGCGGGACGAAAGGCGGTTCCGCAGTGGAAATGCTCGCGACCGACAGCAGGATCATAGCGGTTGTGCGGAACTGTGAGACAAGGGTTTTCATGGCAATTGGGCGATTGAGGTTTTGAACTAACCGCTTGGGTATCGGACACTATTCTGCGGCCGGATGTAGTTTTTCGGCCGCTCGCGCGGTTTGGATGAAAGTTTCCCGTGGTGCGAAATGAAGACGCGCATTCCGCCGACGGCTACGAATCATGAAGGCTATGAAAGCACGCCCGCTCGCCGATTCGACTGCCCTTCCCGCTCCCACCCGTGTGCTCGTCGTCGACGACGATGAACGTTCGCGCAACGGGCTGGTCCGGCTGCTGCAGCGCGACGGATACGATGTCGCGATCGCCAATGACGGGCAGGCAGCCATTGACATTCTGCTCGCGCCGGATTCACCGCAAATCGCGCTGATTGACTGGGAAATGCCGCGGCTCGACGGCATTCATGTGTGTTGGGCCGTGCGTTCCATTCCATCGAGACCTTATACTTACATCATCATGGTCACGGCCAAAGCCGAGGCGGCGGATGCTCTTGCTGCCTTCTCGGCAGGAGTGGATGACTTTCTGACCAAGCCCATGGACAGCCTGCAATTGCTGGCGCGCCTGCGTTGCGGCGAGCGTGTGCTGGGCTTGGAGAAGCGCTGCGCCGATCGCATTGCGGAATTGGATGGGGCATTGGCGGAAGTGCGAGAGCTCAAGAGCTTGCTGCCGATTTGCATGAGCTGCGAGCGAGTCCGCAATGCCGACAACGAATGGGAAGGCCTTGCGACCTACGTCCGAGAAAATGCGGACACTGATTACTCGCGCCTGCTTTGTCCGGCATGTGTCGCGAGGGTGGGAGCGGGAGACAAAGATGCCAAGGCGAGTCCCGCACATTGAGTGAGTGACCGGCTTTAGAGCGTGTCATGCACTTTGATATGCGCCGGGGATGAGCACCAACGGTGCGATAACAAGCCAGCCCAAAGGGAAACGCCCTGGGGGTTCGTCGGAGGAAACAGACAAAGCCCTGAGCGGAGGCACCCTTTGTCGCACCGCCTTCGAGGCTTTGCCTTCCGGTGGCTGTCGTTCCCAGGGCGGCACCCGCGCCTCGTTTGCCTTGGGCTGGATTATTTGTGGACCTTTGGTCCTCAGCGCATGACAACCTCAAAGCGCATGACACGCTCTAGGGTTTTGGCAGCTTCTCGACTAAGTCCGAGGACAATGCCTGTGCCTCGCTCTTTTGGTCTGCGGACATTCTTTTTTCCAATTCATCCCTCCGCGAGACCGCCTCTTTTTTTCCTTTCGCCGCGGCAAGATTAAACCATGCGTACGCGCGAACCTCGTCCTTGGGCACGCCGACTCCGTCGGAATAGAAGAGGCCAAGATTAGTCTCAGCCTCGGCGTCACCTTGAGCCGCAGATTTTTGAAACCAGCGGATGGCCACTGCATCATCCCGGGTCACGCCTGTGCCGCTGGCATACATGTGGCCGAGATTATTCTGCGCCTCCGCATTGCCCTGATTGGCCGCTTTTTCCAGCCACTCGACCGCCGTGGCTTCGTCCTTCGGGACGCCGACGCCTTTCGCGTAGAGCAACCCGAGATTATTTTGCGCCCTCGCCTTTCCCTGGCCCGCAGCTTTGCGATACCATTCAGTCGCCTTCTCGAGATCGGTCGTCGTGCCCCTGCCATTTGCATACATCACCGCAACGTCGAACTGAGCTTCAGCCAAACCCTGTGCCGCGGCCTTCTCATACCATTCGACGGCCTTGGTCAAGTCCTTCGCGATGCCGCGACCGGTCGCGTAGGCCGAGGCCAGGCGCACCTGCGATTCAGCTTCCCCGAGCTCTGCGCACTTCGCGTATTCCGACACGGCCGCTTCGAGTTCTCTCGAAGTAACTTCCTCCTTGTCCGTCGGCTCTGCCAGTCGCACCCGGGCTTCCGAGGATCCGGCCGCGGCCGCTTTCCGATACCATGCCGCGGCCTTGATCGGATCCTCCTTTACGCCGACGCCGTGCTCATACATGGAGCCGAGGTGAAGCTGAGCATCCAGGCTGCCTTTCTCCGCAGCCGATTGAAACAGCTCCTGCGCCTTCCCAAAATCCTGCGGGACCCCCTTGCCTTCCTTATACATCATGCCCAGCGCCACCTGCGCCTTATCATAGCCTTGGCTGGCGGATTTTTGCAGCCAAGTGACCGACTCCTCCGGCAACTGCGCAGTACAAACCATGCCCAAGGCATACTGGGCGGCGGGGTCGCCCTTGGCCGCCGCCTTTTCGAGCTTCTCGCGCTCCGCCGCTTTCTTCGAGCACCCGGCGATTGCGGCGCAGCATAAAATGACGAACAGAAATTTCATTGTCCAAAATCGCATCCGGTTAGCTCCCCGTTCTTTCATTTTATAAGTGCCGCCTCACGGAGCGGGGTTTGGTTGTTCGGGCGGCACGGAAGCCTCGTTCTTAGGTAGCGCAGACTCATTGGCGGTGCAGATGTCCCGGGCTTCGACCGAGCAGAATATTTCCCTGGCCTGCGCGATTTGTTCTTCGTCCAGCGCGCGGACGGAGAGGAGATAGTTCCCGGTCCGCAATTGTTCCTCATAGACCTTTGCCTCAAACTCCGGGATGCCAAGACCGATCAGGCCGCCAATGACGCCGCCGGTTGTGGCGCCGACGGCCGCGCCGCTGAGCGTGGCCATGAGCGGGCCGGCCGCGAGGAATGCGCCCAGACCCGGAATCGCCAGCGCGCCGACTCCAAGGAGAAGGCCAAGCACGCCGCCCGCCAGACCGCCGGACGCCGCACCGGTGACGGTGCCTTCGGGAGCCTTGCTGGATTTTACGTGGCCGATGTCATGGTTGGCATCGCTCTCCGGCATCATCACGGAAATGTCGGCGTAGTCGAAGCCAGTCGAGTGGAGGCGCTCGATAATGCGCTCCGTCTGCAACTTAGACTGGGTGATGCAAAGGACTGCGGTTTTGGACATGGCGTGTGGAAAATGGGGATTAGTTTCGCGTGGAAAATTTATGCGCCCTTGACATAAGAGGCGCAACTCCTACATCGCGAATCGGGCGAAGCTTGGACGCATCACGCTGAACTTCGGATCAGGGGACTTTTCCGGAGTGCGACTTTAATCGGCAAATCGCGGCGTTGCAGGCTGGAGCGTGCGGGTGGGCAGATCTGCGAGCGATCCATCAATGAAAGTATGATGCCAAAGCTGGGTGGCGACGACGGCGCACAGGCCCATTTCCACGGAGAGACGCGGGAGCGATCCGGCGCGGAGCGTGCGATAGGCTTTGCGCCAATGCCGGACTTCCTTCACGTCAAAGTAACCTGTCCGGCGGAGTGATTCTTCGCTGAGAAGTTCGGCGACAAATTTCGGTTCGGGATCGAGGTGGAAGCTGTCGAGCGGTGCGCGGAAAATGACCTTGTGCCGACGCGCGATCTCGGGAGGGAGCCAGCGCTCGGCGACGAGACGCAGCAGATACTTGTCGCGCAAGCCGCGCAGCTTCCATTTTGGATGAAGCTTGGCGGTGAAGTTGAAGACATCCTCATCAAGGAACGGATAGCGCACTTCGACAGAGGAATGCATGGAAACGCGGTCGCCTTTGGCCTGGAGCAAATGTCCGGCTAAGGTGACGCGCGCCCCAATCCACAGCCCGCGGTTGAGCGGATGCCAGCGTTTCGCGCGCTCGACGTTCAGTCCGAGATTGGCCCACGGATGGGTGTTCGCGAGACCTTCCCGCATGGGCTCGCCATAGAAGCGCAGCTTGGAGAGCGCAATCATCCCGTAGGAATCAATCCAGGCATTCGGTCCGCCAAGGGATTTTTCCAGTTCACGCCGATGTTCCGGCGGATAGTTCGGCACATGATTTAGCCGGAGAAAACCGCGCCGCGCGGCATCGCTGAGCCTTAGTCCGGGAATAATATCGAGGTAGCCGATCAACTTAGCCGTCTTATACCACGGATAGCCCGCGAGCCATTCGTCCGCGCCTTCGCCGGTTAGGACTACTTTTTGCCCGCAAGCGCGCACGCGTCTGGCGAGCATGAGCAAGGCGGCGGACGAGGTATCTATGACGGGTGCCTCGGCGGCGTAGATTAGTTCGGGATAAGTATCGAGCGCATCGCGGTGGCGGAATTCCTGCACGATGGGCGGCTTCGTGCCGATATGTTTGGCGGATAAGTTGGCCGCGTCGAGTTCGTCCAGCCCCGGGTCATCCACGCGGATGGTGTAAGTATTGATCGCCGGTCCTTTCAGCTGGCACGCCATCGCCACGATCATGCTCGAGTCCAGCCCGCCGGATAAGTAGGCGCCGACCGGAACATCTGCGCGCAGGCGCTTGTCCACGGCATTCAGCAGCACTTGCTCAAAGGCATCCGCGAGCTTCTGCGGATCGCCGCCGGGATCCTCGTCGCCTTCATCGGGGAAATCCATTTCCCAATAGGCCCGCTCGGTCACGCTTGGCGGCGCGCCGGCCTCATTGGCAGGCGCGATTTCCAAAAAGTGCCCGGCACGCAAAAGTTGCACGCCCTCGAAACACGTCACCGGCCCCGGCATGGCGGCGAAGGTGAACACCTGATCGATGCCGCGCAGATCGGCTTTTGCCGCGACCATCCCGGAGGCGAGCAGGCCCTTGATTTCCGACGCGAAAAGCAGCCAGTCGCCCTGCCGCGTCCAGTATAGCGGGCTGATGCCGAAGCGGTCGCGCCCGAGGACGAGGCGTCGCCTTTTTTCATCCCACAGCGCGATGGCAAACTGCCCCCGCAACCGCTCCCACATGCCCTCGCCGTGCTCTTCCCACAGGTGCGGGATGATCTCCGTGTCGCAATGCGTGTGCAGCCGGTGGCCGCGCGCGACGAGCTCCGCGCGCTTTTCCACATGGTCAAAAAGCTCGCCGTTGAACACGACGGATACACTGCGATCCTCGTTCGCCATCGGCTGTTGCCCGTCGGCGAGTCCCACGATGCTCAGCCGCCGCGAGGCCATCGCGAGGCCGGGCCGCTCGAAAAAACCCTCCTCATCGGGCCCGCGATGAAAGAGCGCCCGCGACATGGATTGAATCGCGCCCGGCGGCGGGGACTGTGCTCCGTTGAGATGGAATATTCCTGCGATGCCGCACATGGGTTTGACTTTCTACTTCGCGGCTCGGCATCCTCCAAACTGTATTCATTTGTCCCTTTGCGCACGGCCAGCACGGCGAGATGTGACGAATTCACCACGATGGTAAAACACCGCGACGATGCTCCCGAGCCCACGAAAAACGCAGCCAAGAGCCCTCGCGCGGAATCGAGCCTGAAGAACAGCCGGGTTGTGCGCCGCGAATCCGCTGCTATAAGTCAGCCGATGTACAAAGAAGGAATCGCAATCATCGGAATCGGCTGCCGTTTTCCCGGTGGAGTCAACAATGCCGAGTCATTTTGGAAACTGCTCACCGAGGGTCGCGAAGCCGTCACGGAAGTTCCCGCGGACCGCTGGAATGTAGACCGCTTTTACGACGCCGAGCCCGGCATCGCGGGCAAATCCATCGCGAAACGCGGCGGATTTCTCGACTCCATTGATCAGTTCGATCCGCAGTTTTTCGGCATCTCGCCACGCGAGGCATCCTACATCGATCCGCAGCACCGGCTGTTGCTCGAGACGGCTTGGGAGGCGATCGAAGATGCCGGCATGGTGCTTGATTTTGAAAAAGGCACGGACCTGTCGGTCTTCGCCGGCGTGTCGCACAATGACTATCAGGTCATCCAAGGCACGCCTTGGGATTCGTCCGGCATCAGCCCGCATTCGCCCACGGGTTCCGCGCACAGCATCGCGGCAAATCGCATTTCGTATTGCCTGAATTTGCGCGGCCCCAGCGTCGCGATGGACACGGCGTGCTCCTCTGCGCTCACCGCCGTGCATGTCGCGTGCGAACACCTCCGCTCCGGTCGCGGCGATGCCGCGCTCGCGGGCGGCGTCACGGTGATGATCACGCCGGGCGGCTTCATCGGATTTTCGCAAGCCGGGATGCTTTCGCCCGAGGGGCGTTGCGCCGCGTTCGATGCGTCGGCGAGCGGCTTTGTGCGAGGTGAAGGTGCGGGCATGGTGCTGCTCAAGCGCCTCTCGAAAGCAGTCGCGGACGGCGACAATATTTACGCCGTGATCGTCGGCACCGCGATCAATCAGGACGGTCACACCAATGGCATTTCGCTCCCGAGCGCCGAGGCGCAGGCGCAACTCGTGCGCGACGCTTGTGCGGACGCGGGTGTCGCGCCGTCGCAGGTCGGTTTCGTCGAGGCGCACGGTACCGGCACCGCCGTTGGCGATCCGATCGAAGCGCACGCGCTCGCGAACGCGCTTTGCGTCGATCGCCCGGCGGATCAACCGCTGCCCATCGGCTCGGTGAAAACGAACCTCGGCCACTTGGAAACCGCCGCGGGCATCGCGGGACTTTTCAAAGCGGCGCTCGCGCTGAAACACGGGCAAATCCCCGCGAGTCTGCACTTCCAGACGCCGAGCCCGCACATTGATTTCACGGCGCTGAAATTGCGCGTTCCGACGACGCTCGAACCTTTTCCCGCGACCGATGGCCCGCGTTTGGCCGGCGTGAATTCCTTCGGCTTCGGCGGATCGAATTCGCACGTCATCCTCGCTGAGGCACCGGCGCGTCCGCACGCGGAACGCGACGAGACACATCTCGATCGTTCCTGGCCGCTCTTGCTCTCGGCGCGCTCCGAGGAGGCCCTGCGCGCCTCCGCGTCGCAGCTCGCCGCGTGGCTCGAGGAGCATGCGAATGCGAACGGCCATTCGCCTCTCCCGCCCGACTTGCTCTACACGCTCGGCGCGCGGCGAAATCACCACGCGCACCGGCTCACGATGGTCGGAAATTCCCTCGAGGAAATGGTGCGCGATCTCCGGGCTTTCCCAGCCGGCGAGGCGGGGCCGAAGCTGCGCACCTCCTTTTCGCCCCGCGGCGAGCACGCGCCGCGCGTCGCCTTCGTGATGAGCGGGCAGGGTCCGCAATGGTGGGGCATGGGGCGCGAACTGATGCGCCACGAGCCGGTCTTCCGCAAAATGATGGAAGCCTGCGCCGCGGCCATGAAACCGTGGGCGCGCTTTTCCCTCCTCGAAGAACTCTCGCGCCCCGAAGCCGCGTCGCAAATGTCGCGCACGGAAATCGCACAGCCCGCGATTTTCGCGATGCAGGTTTCGCTCGCGGAACTTTGGAAATCGTGGGGCATCAAGCCGGCCGCCGTCGTCGGCCACAGCGTGGGCGAAGTCGCTGCCGCCTACGTCGCGGGCGTGCTCACGCTCGATCGTGCGGCCCAGGTCATCGTGCAGCGCAGCCGCTTCATGGAAGAATGCGCGCGCGGAGAGGGCACCATGCTCGCGGTCGGATTTTCCGCCGACGAGGCGCGCGCGGTCATCGCGCGGCACGATCGCACGGCAAGCGTTTCGGCGTTCAACGGCCCGCACTCCGTCACGATCTCCGGCGTCCGCCTTTCACTCGAAGCGATGCAGACGGAGCTCGAGGCCAAGGGCGTCTTCGCGCGGCTCGTGAAAGTGGACCATCCGTTTCACCACGCGCTCATGCAGCCCGCGGCCGACCGGCTGCAGGATGCACTCGCGGGCCTGCACGCGAAACCCGCGACCGTCCCATTTTTCAGTACCGTCACGGGCGGACTGCTCGACGGTGAAAAATGCACCGCCGAGCACTGGGCGCACGGCATCCGGCAGGCCGTGCAATTTGCGCCCGCCGTCGCCGCGCTCGCCGAGGCCGGCGTGGATGTGTGGCTCGAAATCAGCGCCCATCCCGCGCTCGCGCATTCGCTGCAGGAGTGCCTCGCCGCGGGCACGGGAAAAGTGCCGGTGCTCGCCTCCACGCGCCGCGAACGCGAGCACGAGTCGCTGCTCGAGACCGCCATGGATTTGCACCGCGCGGGCGTGGCGCTCGACTTTGCGGCGATGACGCCGTCGCGCCGCCTGCTCTCGCTGCCGGCGTACGCGTGGGACAAAACCCGCTGGTGGCACGAGGCCAATGACTGGCGCGAAGGCCGCCTCGCGCCCGGTGGCCGCGGCTTGCTCGACATCCGCCTGCCGCGCGCGACGCCAACTTGGACCGCGCGTCTCGACAGCCGGCACATGGCTTTTCTCAAGGATCATCGTGTGGAAAACCTGACGATTTTCCCCGCCGCGGGTTTCGTCGCCCTCGTGCTCGAGGCCGGCGTGCAATTGTTCGAGGGCAAGCCGTTCGTCGTCGAGGATTTTGAAATCCGCAAGCCGCTCATCCTGCCCGATCCACCGACGGGCCTCGCGCTCGAGATCACATACGATCCGACCGAGCGCACGTTTGCGATCCAGAGCCGTTTTGAAAATGCGGCCTCGTGGTCCGTCCACGTCATTGGCTCGATGCGCGGCGAGCGCACCGAATCGTCGTTCGCCTCCACGACGTTCGACGCCGCGCACGCAGCCGAACTCCCGCCGAGCGTGGTCGCGGATTTTTACGCGCACATGAGCGAGATGGGCCTGCGCTACGGCGAGGAATTCCGCCCGATCCGCGAACTGTCCGCGGGCGCGGGAAAATCCGCGGGCCGCGTCTCGCTTGGCGAGGCGGTGAAAAATCGCGCGGCGGAATATCCGCTGCACCCCGTGCTGTTCGATGGCGCGCTGCAGATTTTTTCCGCGGGCGCTTCGACGGTCGAGGGCCGCACCGCCGGGCTGCGGTTGCCGGTGCGTTTTGCGCGCATCCTGTTTTTGCGCTCGCCCGGCGCGTCCAGTCTCGTGCGCGCGGGCGTGAAGCACGCGAACGACGAATACGTCGAGGGCGGCATTGATTTGTTCGACGAAGCGGGTCGGCCGTGCGTACGCGTTGACGGCTTCCGCGGCATCAGCGTCGAGGGCGCGCGGCGCTCGGGAAAAACCGGCAAGGGCCGCGACCTCACGTATCACGTCGCGTGGGAAAAAACTCCCGCGAACACGCCGCCTGCGCCGCATCCGCCCGTGCCGCTCGCCCGTCTGCAGGATGCGGCGCAGCGTGCGCTCGACAACTTGCTCGATCTGCGTGGACGCAATCACCTCAACGCCGCGAGCGCCGCGAGCGACGCGCTCACGGCCGCGCAAGTGGCGCGCGCCCTGCGCGAGATGGGTGGGGGCTGGGCGAAAGACGGCGTCTTCACCGCGGAATCGCTCGGCGTCGCGGACTCGATGCGGCTGTCATTTGATCAGCTCATGGCCGATCTCGTGCAGGAAAAACTGCTCGTGAAAAAGGGCGCGGGCTACAAGCCAACCGCCGCCTTTGCGAAGTCTGCCGATGCGGTGCCGAAGCTCTTCCGCGAACTCACCGAGACGCATCCCGGACATCTCACGGACGCGCAGCTTTCCGGCGCGATGTCCGCGGAACTCGGCCCGATTTTGCGCGGTGAAAAGGATGCCGTGCAGGTGCTCTTCGCCGGCGGCGGCGCGGATTTGCTCGAGCAATTTTACGGCGACGGCCTGCTCACCAGCCCGTACCTCGGCGCCATCGCCGCAGCCATCGCGGAGGCCGCGCGCGCGCTGCCGGAAGGCCGCGGGCTGCGCATTTTGGAAATCGGCGCGGGCACCGGCGGGCTCGCCTCGCAGGTGCTGCCGCTGCTCGAGCGCGGCGTGCATTCGTACGTCTTCAGCGACGTGTCGGCGGGATTTTTTCCGACCGCGCGGCAGAAGCTCGCGGCCTTCCCCGAGGTCGAGTTCAAAAGTTTCGACCTCGAAAAATCCGGGACCGCGCAGGATTTCGCCGCGGGCTCATTCGACATCATCGTCGGCACGAATGTCGTCCACGCGACGAGCGACGTGCATGCGACTTTGCGCAATATCAACGAGTTGCTCGCGCCCGGCGGGAGCCTGCTTTTCGTCGAGGTGGCGACGCCGCATGTTTGGATCAATGCGATCTTTGGGCTGACCAGCGGGTGGTGGCATTTCACCGATCGCGAGCTGCGGAAAAAGCATCCGCTGCTCGACAGCGCACAGTGGGAAAAGGTGCTGCGCGCCTCCGGCTTTGGCGAGGCTGCGGCGCTGCGCGGACTGCTCCGGGCGGATGGTCGCGAGAGCCTGATCGCGCTCATGGCGCGCAAGCCGTGGACCGAGCCCGAGCCGCTCGCGCTTCCCGTTGCTGGGCCGCCGGCGGAAAAATCGTGGGTCGTTTTCGCCGACGAATCCGGCACTGGGGATCGTCTCGCCGCGCAGCTTCGCGCGAGCGGTGCGCGCTGCCGCATCGTGCGGCGTAGCCGGGCGTTCGCCGCGAAAAAGGACGACACTTTCACCGTGCGCGCCGATGCGCCGGAAGACTGGACGCAGCTTTTGCAAACGTGCGCCGACGACGCGCCGGAGCGTTTCGTTTTGCTGTGGAATCTCGACGACGCAAAAATCGGTACGGAAAAGGACGCGGCGATGCTCGGGACGGACGCGCTCTTTCACCTCGCGCAGGCGCTCAATGCGCTCACACCCGCGGCGAAAGTGCGCTTCGATCTCGTGACGCGCGGCGCGCAGTCCGTCTCGAAAAATGACGCCGTCGCCGTCGCGCAAGGCGCGATGCTCGGGCTGCTGCGCGTGGTCGCGAACGAGCATCCGAATGTGACTTGCCGCGGCATCGATCTGCCGCCGGCTGCGTCCGCCGCGGACGATGCGCTGCTTTGGCACGAACTGCAGCAGCGCGAGGCCGAGCGCGAGGTCGCCTTCCGCAGCGACGCGCGGTACGTGCGCCGGATCCATCGCGGCCTTGAGCCGAACGAGCAGTGGCTCGAAGCCTCGGTCGCGCTGCGTCTCGAATCGCGCGAGCGCGGGCTGCTCGATTCGCTGCGCCTCGTGCCGTACGCCGTGCCAGAATGCACCGCGGGCGAAGTGCTCATCGAGGTGAAAGCCGCCGGCATGAATTTCCGCGACGTGCTCAAGGCGCTCGCGCTCTATCCCGCGGAAACCGCGGACGCGCGCATCTTCGGCGACGAGGTCGGCGGCATCGTGAAAGCAGTCGGCGCAGGCGTGTCGCATGTCGCCCCGGGCGATCACGTTTTCGGCCTCGCAAATTTCGGATTGGCGACCCATTCGATGGCGCGCGCGGGCGACGTCCGTCCGATACCCAAAGGACTTTCCTTCGAGGACGCGGCGACGATTCCGGTGGTCTTCATGACCTCGTGGCACGCGCTGAAAACGGTCGCAAACTTGCAGCCCGGCGAGCGCATCCTCGTTCACGCGGGCGCGGGCGGAGTCGGCATGGCGGCAATTCAAATCGCGCATCATCTCGGCGCGGAAGTCATCGCGAGCGCCGGCAGCGCCTCGAAGCGCGCGCTGCTCGAGACGCTCGGCGTGAAGCACGTGATTGACTCGCGCCGCGCCGATTTTGCCGAGGCCGTGATGGAACTCACCGACGGCAATGGCGTGGATGTCGTGCTGAATGCGCTCGCCGCCGAGGCCATTCCGATGGGCCTCTCGTGCCTCGCGCAATTCGGCCGCTTCATCGAAATCGGCAAGCGCGACATTTATCAAAACTCGCGCATCCCGCTTTGGCCGCTGCGCAAAAACGCGTCGTTCCACGTCATCGCGATGGACGCGATTTTCAGTGGCAACGAGGCCCGCACGCGCGACCTGCTGAAGACGATCGCGACGCTCGTGGAGAAAGGCGCGCTGCATGCGCTGCCCTATCGCGCATTCCCGGCGTGCCGCATTGATGCGGCGTTCCGGCTCATGGCGCAGGGCAAGCACACGGGCAAAGTCGTCGTGTCGTTCCCCGAGGGTTTCGTCGCGCGGCGCGGCGAACCGCTCGCACCGAAATTTGAGGTGAAGCCGGACGGTACCTATTTGATCACCGGTGCATTTGGCGGCTTCGGAAAAGTGCTCGCGGAATGGCTCGCGGATCTCGGTGCGCGCCACCTCGTGATGAGCAGCCGCAGCGGCGCATCCACGCCCGAGGCGGCGGCCTTTCTCGCGAAGCTCGACGCACGCGGCGTCGAGGTGAAAGTGGTGCGCGCCGATGCCGGTTCGCCCGCCGATGTGCAGCGCCTGCTCGCGGAAATTTCCGC